>JAEWIH010000049.1 GCA_023387245.1 Bacillota bacterium
ATTGTGATGCATATAAGCTTTATTATCATAACCAAAAGATTGTTGATGATTATTATCAGATTAAGGATGTTGTTAAGTTTGCTTTGTATGATCCGACATATAGTTTTTCAAATATCAATATGTTGGATAGTTTAAAATCTAGATTAAGTGTCTTTAATTCAGGACCCGATTGGTATGATATTCAAAATAAAGGTGTTAGTAAGGGCGATAGTTTAGAGAGATGGGCAAAAGAGAATGGCTATAAACAAGAAGAGATTATGGCTTTTGGTGATGCCATGAATGATTTTGAAATGATTAAGTTTGCTGGATATGGAATAGCTATGGGAAATGCTGATGAAAGGGTCAAGGCAGTTGCCAAACATATTACTAGTAGTAATGATGATAATGGTGTTATGATTATTTTAGAACAATTATTGAAAAACAATTGTGAAATATGAGATAATATAAAGTAGTAGGGGGAATTTATGGCAATTGTATCAGTGTTGAGTGAAGTGTTAGATAAGAGAAAGGGTTCTAAAGATTGTTTTTTTAATGGTTTTTTGGAAGATTATTTAAATAGTGATGATGGCTTAAAAAATCCTTATCGTGAGCAGTTATTATCTCTATTTGAAGATTATCCTGATTTAAGAATAATTATTGATTATCGTTTTAATGTTCATAGAAAGGCTATTACTAATCAAATTATTCGTTATCGAGATGTTTATAAATTACCAGATAATTATTTCGATTTTGGATTAATTTTATATGGTCAGTTTAATGAGCGTGAGATTGCGATTTTGGTTGGTGATGGTGATCGTCCGGTTGATTACTATTTGGCTAGGGGTATGTTTTATTGTATGACCGAACAATATGGATTATTAGAAGAATATCGTTATGATACATTAGTTATTACTGCTAAGCATATTGTTGAAATTAAATCTTATTTATCTCAGTTATCAAATCGAGTTAGATTAACTAAAATTCAAAATCAGCTTGACAGTCAATATTTTAAAAATTTTGAAGATTTAGGCAATCAAGTGATGACTTTGGCTCAAGGTTTAAATGATTCTTTAGTTTCTGATATTGAAGCTAATAAAAAAGATAAAGGTTATGTAGTTTATAGAAATGTTGCTACATGTTTCTTGTTTAAAAAATTATTATATGTTCAATATATGACTAATAAAGAATTGTTGAATAGTAAAGCTGAAGGTAATATTAAAAAGCATCGAACTAATGCGAAAGAATATATTGATCAAGTGCCATTTACTCCATTTAGAATGATGTGGAATGCTAAATAATTTAATAAAACTTCATTATTACTTTTAAAAGTATAATGGAGTTTTTTATATTCTATAATTTTTATAAAAATTTTGCATGTTACTTGTTATTTAAAAAGTAATTACTTATAATAAAAACAAACAAAAATAAAAAGGAGTATATATATATATATATATGAACAAAAAAAGATTATCCAACTTAGTGACCATAAATAGATCTATGTTTATAGTAAAAGGAATATTTGAAAAAAAATTATTAGATCGCTATGCTATGCTAATCAACACAAACATTGAAGTAAAAAATTATTATTTATCATATTAATCATGTTTAAAAATAGTAAAATTTATAAAATAACATGTTTGTTATTACTTTGTCTAGGAGTGTCTATAATTTGTTTATTAATTATTAATCCTAGTAATATACATAGTGCCTTTGACAATTTTGAAGCGATAGCTACTGGTCAATCTAAATTGAAATTTGGTGGTATAGTTGCTTTTAAAGAAATTTATCGCGGAGTTAGTACGATTTTCTTTAATCTGCTTGTATTAACGGTTATTCCACTTATTTCTCATTATATTAGTTGTATTAATCGTATAAAAGGCAGCGATAATTTTATTGTTACTCGAATCGGATTAGCTAAATATTATTTAACATCAGTTTTTGATTCTATTAAAGATATATGGTATTATCCGATTATTATTAATTTTTTCGCTTTATTTGTAATTAGTTTTGATATACCTATTTTCGGTGAAGGATTTAAGAATGGTTTTATTTATTTAGTTGATAGTGATGTTATTAATTTTCTGTTATTGACTTTCTTTCAAATTATAAGTTGGAGTATTTTAAATATTTATTGTTTTTTATTTTCTCAATTAATTCATAATAAATATGTTTATTCTTTATTTTTACTATTATTTAGTCTGTTGTTAATTTTAGTTGTTAATGGTGGGCTTGCACTTTTAACAGAAGCCGGATTATTTACTCACAGTTTTATTTCAGCTAATGCCTATTGGTTTAATTTAATTATTCCCTATTTTTTAGTTGCTCCTGGGGCTATTGATTTGTTTACTTATCCAGATGAGATGAGATTAATATTCATAATTTGTTTACTAGTTGTCCATATAATTATTTTAGGGGTCTCTATCTATTATACTTATAAAAGGCGCACTAAATTTAATTAGGATATGTTTATAACGAATATGCATTATTATCTTTTGTGATAGGTTTGAATATTAAGTACTCATTCTGTTTGAACGTATTTTTAGGAGGAATTGATGAAAAAAGAAATTATAAGAATGGAAAAAATTGTTAAAAAGTTCAATAAGAACATTATTTTAAACAATCTAGATTTTAATGTTTATGAAAACGATGTAATTTATATTAAAGGTATTAATGGTAGCGGTAAATCAACATTATTAAAAATTATAGCTAAATTATTAAATATTGATGCAGGCAGATTTAGTATTGATAACAATTTAAATATTGGAGCATTAATCGAAAATCCTAACTTTGCTGATTATTCTAATATATATGAAAATCTATCCTTTTTATACAATTTAAAAAGCAAAATGAATTATGAAAAAGTGGCACAATTATGTAGTCGTTTTTCTTTAAATTTAAAAGATCGTCAAATTATTAAAAAATATTCGATTGGTATGAAACAAAAAATGGGGATTATACAAGCTATAATGGAAGACCAAAATTTAATTTTGTTAGATGAACCGACTAGAGGTTTAGACCAAGAATCGCTTGAAGTTTTTAGGAATTTAATGATGGAATTAATTCGTCAAAATAAAACAATAATTATCGCATCGCATGATTTTATTGATATTGGATATAATAAAAAGTTTGAGTTAAAGAGTGGGTTACTAAGTGAGATTTAAGTTAATTTTAAGAATCTATAAATATTATTTAGCGATTGTATTTTTATTGTTTTTATATACATATTTTAGAATTGATTCAGTTAAGCAATTTTTTGTTTTTGATATCCAGAAACATCCTGGATTTAGTTTGGGTATAATCTTTGTTTCCATACTTCAAATTAGTAAATTTTACTTATATGAATTGTATATGCAATTTATATTATCATTGAAATCGATGATTAAGATTCGCAGAAATGATTTATATAATAAGTTAATTTTTATATCGATTTGTATATTTTCATATGTCATATTTATTCTCGATTTAATTATTTGTTATGACTTTGCGATAATTATTATCAGTCAATGTTTATTATTCATCCTCTTTAATATTCTAAGATTTAAATTTAAAAGTCCATTTATTAATAATTTATTTGTTTTTGCTTATATTACTTCTATTTTGGGCTTTAACACATTAATGCTAACAGGGTTTTAACCCTGTTTTTTAATGAACTTAATTTCTGAATTCAAAAATTTAAAATCAACTAAATGGCCACCATCAATTAAAAACTGTTCTAATAATTGTTGATTCGTAGTTTCAATTACATAAGCAGCATTATGATCATATTCTCTTTTAATAATCCGACAATTGATCGGCAATTTATTTTCAATATAACTCATAATATTAAACGGCACATTAACTCGATAAAAAAATATTTTTGTCTCTTCTAATATTTCGGCTATTTTTAATGATTCAGTTACACTATTACTATAAGCCCTAATAAGTCCGCCTTTACCAAGCAAAACACCACCAAAATAACGCACAACCACAGCCAAAACATTAATTATATCATTACCAATTAATACCGATAACATCGGTAGTCCTGCAGTAGATGCCGGTTCATTATCATCATTACTTCTATCAATATTTAATAATCTATAAGCACTACAATGATGTCTAGCTTTTGGATGAATTTTTTTAATATTATTAATCTTTTCTTTAGCCTCTTCTTCATTTTGAATCGGTATTAAATAAGTAATAAATATTGATTTGTTAATAATAATTTTATTCTCAACCGCTCTAGCAATAGTTTTCATATTATTAGTTTAACAAATTTGAATAATCGTGTAAAATAGTTATAAGGGGTGATAGAAAAATGAAATATGCGATAATTATGGATAGTAGTAATAATTTTATGAACGATAACACTATTTGTATGGATAATTTATTTCCTTTATATTTAAGAATTGAAGGTCAAAATCAATCATATCGTGATGGACTAGATATTCATGCACAACAGCTATATCAATTAATGGAGCATGGGCATGATTTTAAAACGTCTCTACCATCTCTCTATGACATCGAAGAAACGGTAGATAAAATTATTTCTCTAGGATATGATTCTATATTATTGATTGTTATTTCTAGAGGATTATCCTCAACATGTGATACTATTGAAAGCATTTGTATTAATAAGGGTATTAGTTGTAAAGTTGTGGATACTAAATCTTCAGCAGAAATTGCGTTGACTTGTGTAAAAAAAGCTCAAAGCTTATTAGCACAAGGAGTTGACATTGAACAAGTTATTAAAGAATTGAATTTAATTATAAATAATTCAGGAACTTTTATTATTCCATCTAATTTAAAACAATTAGTCAAAAGCGGTCGAATTAGTAACATAGCTGCTTCGCTTGCTCATTTATTAAAAATAGTACCAATTTTACACTTATCTAATGAAACAGATGGTAAAATCGAAGTTTTTGAAAAAGTAAGAACCGAAAAAAAGGCTTGGAATGTTGTTATCAATTTTTTAAGAGAAAAAGGCATGTCATTTAATGATCGAATTTGTTTAGCCCACACTTTATGTTTAGAAAAGGCTAATCAGTTGAAATCTTTAATTGAACAAGAACTAGGAATTATGAACATTTATTTTTGTGATTTAGTTCCGGTAGTTGGTGTACATACTGGTTTAGGATGTGTTGCCTTACAGTGGATAAAGGAGGGTTTAGAATGCGAATAGGTATAGCTAATGATCATGCTGGCCCACAATTAAAAAAGGTAGTAGCTAACTATATTCAATCATTAGGTCATGAAGTTATTAATTATGGTATTGATGATAATACTAGTGTAGACTATCCTGATTATGGTCGCTTGGTTGCCAATGCGATTGTTAATGGTGAAATTGATTTAGGTGTTTTAATTTGTGGCACAGGTTTAGGTATTTCGATTGCTGCGAATAAAGTTAAAGGAATTCGAGCGGCTTGTGTATCAGAAACGACTTCGGCCCGTTTGGCACGTGAACATAATCGTTGCCAAATTGTAGCTTTTGGGGCCAGAATAGTTGGGGAAGAATTGGCTAAAGATATTGTTAAAACCTTTTTAGAGGCGGTTCCTATTGGTGGTCGCCATGATTTACGTGTATCAAAAATAGAACAGGATTGTGGGTGTTATTGTGATTGATTTAAAAATAGGTAGTCATGTTGGGATGAATGGTCCCGATTATTTAGTAGGTGCTTATAATGAGGCTAAGTCATATAATGCCAATGCCTTTATGATTTATTCAGGCGCACCTCAAAATACGAAACGAGTAGCTACTACTAAATTTAAAATTGAAGAAGCCTATCAACAAATGATAAATGATGGTTTTTGTGTTGATAATATTATTTTACATGCTCCTTATATTATCAATTTAGCTAATACTATTAAGCCAGAAACTTTTGAACTAGCAACTTCATTTTTAGTAACAGAAATTAAAAGGGCTCAAGATTTGCGTGTTAAAACGATTGTATTGCATCCAGGTAGCCATGTTGGTGCTGGTGTTGAAGCAGGATTAGATCAAATAGTTAAAGGTTTAAATATTGTATTTGATAGTATTGATGTTAAGGATACTAAAATTGCTTTGGAAACGATGAGTGGTAAAGGTAGTGAATGTGGTTCTAGATTTGAGGAATTAAAATATATTCTAGATCATGTTAAAGATAATTCTTGGTTAGGTGTTTGTTTAGATACTTGTCATATTCATGATGCAGGTTATGACTTAAATGATTTTGATAATATTCTAGATGAATTTGATCGGATTATTGGTTTAGATAGATTGTTGGTTTTGCATGTTAATGATTCTAAAAATGAAATGGCTTCTCATAAGGATAGGCATGAGAATTTAGGTTATGGCAAAATTGGTTATGAAAATTTATTGAAAGTTTTTTATCATCCACGTTTGCTACATTTAGTTAAAATTTTAGAAACTCCATATAATAATGATCAACCACCTTATTTTGAAGAAATTTTAGCTGTTAGGAACAAAGTTTTACCAAAAATTAATAAATAATCATAACCGAAGTTATTAAGTATGCTTATAAATTGATATAATAATTAAAAAATGAAAAATAGGAGATTAGTAATGGAACAATTAGCAATAAATAGTTTACGTATTTTATCAGTTGATGCTATTGAAAAAGCTAAATCTGGGCATCCTGGTTTACCATTAGGTGCTGCTGCAGTAGCTTATCAACTTTGGTATAAACATATGAAGCATAGTCCTAAAAATGCTTTTTGGATTGATCGTGATCGATTTGTTTTATCTGCTGGACATGGTTCAATGTTGATTTATTCTTTATTACATATGTTTGAATATGGTTTAAGTATCGATGATTTGAAGCAGTTTAGACAGCTAAATTCTAAAACTCCTGGTCATCCAGAATATGGCCATACTGTAGGTATCGAAACAACTACTGGTCCTTTAGGAGCAGGTGTAGCAGAAGCTGTAGGTATGGCGATGGCTGAGGCTCATTTGGGTGCGATATTTAATAAACCAGATTTTAAATTATTTGATCACTATACTTATGTTATGTTAGGTGATGGTTGTTTGATGGAAGGGGTAGCAGCCGAGGCTTTGAGTTTAGCTGGTACTTTGAAATTGAATAAGTTAATTTTATTATATGATTCAAATGATATTACAATCGAAGGTAAAACAGATATTGCTTTTAAAGAAAATGTTAGAGCAAGATTTGAGGCATATGGTTTTAATACATTATTTGTTGAAGATGCTAACGATTTAGATGCAGTTTCTAATGCGATTGAAAATGCTAAAAAAAGCGATCGTCCAACATTGATCGAAATTCGTTCTCAAATTGGATATGGTTCCCCATTGGCTGGTACTTCTAAGGCACATAGCGATGCTATGGGTGAAGAAAATGTTAAACAATTACGAGCTAATTTAAATTGGCCACAATCAGAACCATTTAAAGTACCGAGTGAAGTTTATGATCATTATCATCAACGAGTATTAGAACTAAATAAAGGTGTTGATGCTTGGGAAGAAATGTTACAACAATATTTAAGTAAGTATCCTGAGATGAAAGCTTTATGGAATGACTATTTTAATAGCGATGCTCGTGATTTATATTTAGATGAAGAATTTTATAAACAATCAAACAAGCCTGAAGCAACTCGCAATGCTTCTGGTAAAATTTTGAATCAAATTAAGTCTAAATATCCAAATTTATTTGGCGGTTCTGCCGATTTAGCTCCATCTAATAAAACGACTTTGAATGATGAGGGTTGGTTTGGGATTGATGGTTTTAATGGTAAAAATATTCATTTTGGTGTTAGAGAAAATGGGATGGGAGCTATTTGTAATGGAATTGCTGTTCATGGAGGCTTAAGACCTTATTGTGCCACTTTCTTTGTATTTAGTGATTTCTTAAAACCAATGATGCGCTTAGCTTCTTTAATGCAAGTTCCTGTTTTATATATTATGACTCATGATTCAATAGGTGTTGGTGAAGATGGACCTACTCATGAACCGATTGAACAATTATCAATGTTACGAGCTCAACCGAATATGTATGTTTTTAGACCTGCTGATTCCAATGAAACTGCGGCTGGTTATGCTTTATGGTTGAATAGTTCATCTACACCAGTAACTTTAGTGTTATCTCGTCAAAATTTGGCTCCAGTATGTGAATCTGGTAAAAATGCTTTATATGGGGCTTATGTTGTTAGTGAGGCAGCTAATAATAATCCACAAGGTATTTTGATTGCGAGTGGTTCAGAAGTTGATTTAGCTTTAAAAGCTCAAGCACAATTAGCTTTAGAAAATATTTTTGTGCGAGTAGTTTCTATGCCTTGTCAAGAATTATTTTTGGAACAAGATTTCACTTATCAAGAAAAAGTATTGCCACGTCATTTAACTAAGCGAGTTGCGATTGAGGCTGGTGCTACTAATAGTTGGTATCGATTTGTTGGTTTCGATGGTGAAGTTATTGGCTTGGATCGTTTTGGTGCTTCAGGTAAGGCTGAAGAAGTGTTTGAGGCATTAGGGTTTAGTGTTGACAATGTGGTTAATACGTATAAAAAGTTAGTATAGTATGATTTTTATTGAAAATAAATATTTATTAGTTAAAATTAATGAGTTTGGTGCTGAATTAACTAGTATTTATGATAAGCGTTTAAATAAAGAATTGTTGTATCAAAAAACAGATGTTTGGCAAAGACAGGCTCCAATATTATTTCCAATTGTTGGTAAATTGAAAGATGATACTTATTTTTATCGTGGTTATAAATATCATTTATCTCAACACGGTTTTGCTAGAGATCGCCGTTTTGAATTAATCGAATTATCTAAAAAGCGTGCGATTTTAGAATTAGTATTTGACGATGATACTTATAAGCTATATCCTTTTAAATTTAAATTACAAGTAAAATACCGCTTAGATGGATCAAAAATTATAGTTAGTTATTTAGTAATTAACTTAGATGATTATCAAATGTTATATAGTATTGGCGGCCATCCAGCTTTTGTAATTGAGGATTATAATGATGCCCATATTTCAATTAGTGCTAATAGGAGAACTGAGCGTTATTATTTAGATGGTAGTTATTTATTAAATAGTAGTAGTCAGTTTGATACCAATATTAGTTTAGATAATAATACTCAGTTAGCTAATACTTACATATTCTCTAATATTAAGAAAGCCGATTTAAAATATAAAGACTATAGTATTGAAATTAGTGCTAAAAAAATGCCGATGTTTGGTGTTTGGGCTAGTAGTTGTGATTGCGGTTTTGTTTGTTTAGAACCGTGGTGGGGTGTTTGTGATAAGACTACGCACTTACAAGAATTGTCTAATAAATATTTGATTTGTTTTTTAGCAAAATATGAAAAACGGCTTCATCGCTATCAAATAAAAATTAAAGCTAATTTATGAAATGAACCCATTTATTTGGATAAAGTAAATATTGATTTAATTAAAAGGATTGATTTCGGTCAATTCTTTTATTTTTACTTGTATTCTTTCATTGTTGTAAAAAAAATAATCTTTAATTTATTGTATCAGAAGTTATATGATAGCGGATGAACCTTAGATAGAAACAATCCCATCATTAAATAGTGAATTGCCTTATGAAGTAATATTACCTGTTATTGATGGTTATGACATCGATTTAAATAAAGTATTTAAGGCAATATAAGTAAGGATTAAATGAATATTAAATTATTTATGTAATATATTCCCTAAAATTCAAAGTATAAAGCTAGCAACAGGTGTTAAATAGAAAAAATGATATTGGTGTTACCAATATCATTTATTTTTTTATATATGGCGTGCCCGGCAGGGATCGAACCTGCAACCTTTTGAATCGGAATCAAACACGCTATCCATTGCGCCACGGGCACACAATGTGGCAGTACAATAATATCAAATTATATCACTTTGTTGCAACAAAAAAAAATAATTTGTATAATTGTTTTGTTATAGGAAGGTGGATTATGGAACAAGAAAGAAAATGTGTCATTTCTGCTATTAAGCAACAATTTAATTTAGAACAAATTTGTGGCGATGAATATTCTTTAGAAAGATGGGTAATTGTTCCAGATATTAATCGACCAGGATTAGAATTAGCTGGGTTTTTTGATTACACAGAACCTCATCGAATTGTAGTCTTAGGGCTAAAAGAGATGGCTTATATTAAACAATTAGATGAAAATATTTTAAGACAAAGATTTGAACAAATTACAGACGGTTGGACTCCTGCCATTGTAATTGCGAATGGTTTAGAATGTCCGCCACTATTAAAAGAAATTGCTGATAATAAGAATTTTCCCGTATTTTTATCAAAACACACAACTTCAAACGTAATGATTGAATTAACTACTTTTTTAGACGAAAAATTATCACCAGTAGAATATGTACACGGTGTTTTAGTTAATGTGTATGGTAAAGGCGTTTTACTGACTGGAGAAAGTGGAATGGGAAAATCGGAAATCGCTTTAGAATTAATACGTAAAGGTCATATTTTAATCGCCGATGATCGCGTAGATATTACTTTAGCACACGGTCAATTATATGGTAGTGCTCCTGAATTATTAAAAGGAATGTTAGAAATCCGTGGAATCGGAATTATGAATGTTAGTATGATGTTTGGGGCTTCTTCGATTATGTCGCGTTCGATGATCGATTTTGTGATTCATCTAGAAATGTGGGACGGTAATAAAGATTATTTACGAGTCGGAATAGAGGAAAGTGAAAGCTTTATTTGTCACGAAGTTGAAGTTCCACGCTTGGTTTTCCCAGTTCGTGAAAGTAGGAATTTAGCTATGTTAGTAGAATCGGCAGTGATCGACTTTACTCTAAAACGTCGTGGTTTTAATTCATCTAGTGATTTTGAACAACGAGTTTATGATGAAATAGAAAAAAATAAAGAAAATCGATAATTAAAGGCCAATCCGTTTGGTCTTTTTATGTTAAAATAAGATGAGGTGTTTATATGAGTTTTTTTGGTGATAGAACAACTTTTGTATCAATTTTTGGTTTAGAAATTAAATGGTATGCTATTTTAATTTTATTTGGGGCTTTTTGTGCCTATAAAGTAGCGCAAAGAAATTTAGAAATTAAAGCTTATAAAAAAAATGTAGCCGACGATTTAGTATTTGGATGTTTATTGAGTGGAGTTTTAGGTGCTCGATTATATTATGTTTTATTTTATCATTTTAATGATCCTCAATTTTTTGCTAATTTAATAAACATTATAGACTTTAGACAAGGCGGTTTAGCTATTCATGGCGGCTTGATTGCTGGTGGTTTATATGGAATTTATTATGCCAAAAAACATAATTTATCATGTTTTAAACTATCCGATAATATTATTTATACATTATTATTAGCACAAGCAATAGGCAGATGGGGCAATTTTGTTAATCAAGAAGCTTTTGGGCCAGTTATTAATGGCGAAGCTTTAGCCTTTTTACCTAAATTTATTCAAGATGGTATGTTTATTCAAGGAGCTTATCGCATGCCCATGTTTTTAATCGAATCTTGTTTAAATCTTGTCGGTTTTTTAGTTATTCACTTTATATTAAGAAAATATTTTAAAAAAATCGGTCAAGTTACAGGACTATACTTTATTTGGTATGGTATCGTTCGTTATTTTGTCGAGACTTATCGCACCGATGCACTCTGGTTTTTTGGTCTAAATTTAAAAGTAGCCCAACTAATTTCAATCTGTTTAATAATTATTGGATTTATATTATTACTAGCTAAAATAAATAATAAAAAAGTTATATTATATGATTTTGATGGTACTTTACTAGATACTAGAATAATGATTGAAAATTCATTTAAAGATTTAGTAGCACTTCATCCACCAAAAGTCGATATTTCGACACTTGATTTTTCTAAATTTGTTGGCCCTTCACTAAGGCAATCATTTCTTGAATTATATGGGCCTAATTATAGTGAAGATCTTTATCATGATTATCAAAAAATTAAAGAAAAATATATTGATACTGTTACATTAATGCCAAATATTAATGCCACTTTGAAGAATTTAAAACAACAAGGCTATTTATTGGGTATTGTTTCAAATAAAGGTAGCGATGTCATTCAAAATCAGATTGATTTATATGGATTATATAATGATTTTGATATTATTGTCGGCTATGAAAAAGTTAAAAAAGCTAAACCTGATGCTGATGGTATTTATTATGCTACTAAACAATTAAAAGTTACTTTAGATAATTGTATTTTAGTTGGTGATACAGTAGTTGATTATCAAGCTGCCAAAAATGCTGGAGTTTATTTTGTTGGCTATGGTTTATTGAAAGAACAACTACAACCAATTAGTAATATGTATATAAGTAATCATGAGCAATTAATTAATGAGGTATTATTATGAGTGATATTTTAGATTGTTTAATTATTGGTAGTGGTCCAGCTGGTATGAGTAGCGGTATTTATGCTAGTCGAGCTGGCTTAAAAGTAGCATTGATTGAATATGATGCTCCAGGTGGAAAATTAGTTAAAACTCATAAAGTTGAAAATTATCCCGGGATTGCTAGTACTAGTGGTGTTGATTTAGCCTTAAAAATGTTTGATCATGTTTCAAATAGTGGTGTTGAAATTTTAAGTGGTAAAGTTAGTGATATTAAGAAAGAAGATAATCTATTTAAAACATATGTAGATGAAAAAGTGTTTTTATCTAAAACTGTGATTGTTGCTAGTGGTACAAAAGAGCGGCATTTAGGTTTAGAATTCGAAAACCAATTTATTGGTCGTGGCATTTCTTTTTGTGCCGTTTGTGATGGCTCGCTTTATAAAGATAAAGATGTAATTGTGATTGGTGGTGGCAATTCGGCTTTAGAAGAATCTCTATATTTAGCAAAGTTTTGTCATAAAGTAACAATTGTTATTCGTCGAGATCAATTTAGAGGGGACCAAAGTGTTGTTGATGTTGTTTTAAATACTAAAAACATTGATATTATTTATAATTCAACACCTTTAGAATTAATGATCAATCAGCAACAAATTACTGGCTTGCGAGTTATTAATAAATTTAGTCAACAAGTAACAGAAATACCAGCAATGTGTATATTTCCATATATTGGTGCCGATCCAGAAACTAAGTTTTTAAGTCGTTTTAATATATTAGACGATTCTGGTTTTATTATAGTAGATAATAATATGGCAACTAGTGTTGCAGGTTTATTTGGGGCTGGTGATGTTATTAAAAAACATTTAAGACAAATAGTTACGGCTACTAATGATGGTGCGATTGCGGCTTTAAGTGCTAATGCTTATTTAAAAGGAGTTACTAATGTTTAATCAACAAAATCCATTAATAATTATTTCAGGATTATCTGGTGCAGGTCGAACAACTACTTTAAACGTCTTTGAAGATATGGGCTATAAAGTTATGTATGGTTTGCCTTTAAAATTATTTAAGGATTTTTGTTTAAATCTTTCACCAATTTGTGGTGAAGAAAAGCCGACGATTGTCGGCATGGATTTAATTGATGTTTTAGCATGTTATTATGAAGACTGGTTTCAACCATTTATTGGACAATTAGTTTTACTAAATTGTGATAATGATCGTCTATTGAAGCGTTATCGTTCTTTAAGAAGGGTTCATCCTTTGTCATTAATTTATCCCGATTTAGACTTAGGCGCAGCTATTGCTTTAGAAAGACAATGGCTATCGGAATTAATTAATAAATTAGATACTGATACAATTATAGTTGATACTACTAATTTAGCTAAAAATAATTTAATTAATTATTTAGAAAAAATCTTTATTAATAGTTTTGATTATAATTCTTTAATTCAAGTTATGTCTTTTGGCTTTAAGTTTGGTGTTCCACTACAAGCAGATTATGTTTTTGATGTGCGTTTTTTAGATAATCCTTATTGGGATTTAAATTTAAGAACATTAACCGGATTAGATCAACCAGTTTACGATTTTGTATTAAATGATCAAAAAACTAGTATATTTTTAACGAGTTTATATCCATTTTTAGATCAGATTGTGGCTGCTAATTTAAATATGGATCGTTCGTTATTAACGTTAGCGATTGGTTGTACTGGTGGTCAACATCGTTCTGTCGTCATTTCTCGCTTACTTGTTCAATATTTAAAAGAAAAATTTCGAGCTCAGAAAATAAATATTAGTGAAATACATCGCGATTGTTTATATAATCAAGAGATGGTTAAGAGAGAATAATTTATGAAAAATGTTGTTGTTATTGGTGGCGGCCACGGTTTAGCTACTATTTTAAGAGGTCTAAAACTTTTGCCAGATTTAAATTTAGTAGCCATCGTAAGTGTTTCTGACTCTGGTGGCTCGACTGGTAGATTACGTTCTTTATATAATGTGCCGGCTATGGGCGATATTAGGAATGTGATGTGTGCTTTAGCCAATGAAGAATCGATATTATCTTATTTAATGGATTATCGTTTTAGTGGTAATGGTGATCAAGATGTTTTAGGCCACAATTTAGGGAATTTAATTATTACAGCGATGATTGAAAGGGAAAAAGGCAATTTCAATGATGCTATTTATTCCCTATCACAAATTTTAAAAATTGATGGCGAAATATTTCCGGCTTCTTTAGAATCGATTGATTTATATGCCAGGATGGAAGATGGCGTTATTGTTAAGGGTGAGGCTAATATTCCTAAATTTAATAATAATATAGATTATGTTTATTATGATCACGAAGTTGAAGCTTCTACTTGGGCGTTGCAGGCTATAGAAAGAGCAGATTACATTATTTTTGGGATTGGTTCTTTGTTTACTTCTATTTTACCTAACATCATTATTCCTAAAATTAGTGAAACGATTAATGCTTCTAATGCTAAAAAATTATATTATTGTAATATTATGTCAGAATCTGGTGAGACTGATAGTTTTAGTGTCGAAAAACATGTTGATATGTTATATAAACATGGACTTAAACATATCGATGGTGTAATTGTTGCTAATGATATAATTGATGATGAAATTATTGATAAATATCGAAGGCATGGACAAGAGCGGGTTATCGTTACTGCAAAAAAACACGATTATAAAATTATATATGAAAATTTATTGGATTGGTCTAGTGGTTTATTGATTCATAGTCCTTTAAAGATTGGCAAAAGTTTTGAAGCAATTTTAAAGAAGGTTAATGGTAATTAATTATGTCATATGCTTTAATTACTAAAAACGAATGCGCATTACAAAAATTATCATTAGAACAAGCAAAAGCACAGCTAGGAGCCTTTATTTTAGGTTGTGGTTCGTTAGTTATTTCTAATAAACAATTTAATTTATTACTCGTTATTAATCAAATTGTTGTTGCTAAAAGGGCGATGGTTTTATTAAAACAAACTTATGGACTAAAATTTGAAATAGAAACTTATAAACGGAATAATCTAACAAAAAATAATATTTTTCAATTGCGTTTAAAAGAAAAAGTTAAAGATATTTTATTTGATTTAGGTTTATATCAAGATGGATATTTAAATAAAACTTTATCTCGTACTTATTTAGTTAATAGTGAAAATATTGGTGCTTATTTAGCTGGTTGGTTTATGATTAAAGGTTCGATTAATGATCCTATGTCTAAAAGCTATCATTTTGAAATTACTTGTCATCATAAAAAAACAGCCGAACAAATAGTTAATTTAGTTAAAGTTTTTGGGATAAAATTAAAGATTTTTATTAGAAAAGAAAAATATGTTTTATATGTTAAAAGTGCTGAAAGTATTGGCGATATATTAAGATTAATGCAGTGTAATAATAGTTTATTACATTTTGAAAACATTAGAATAGATCGTGATTTTCATAATAGTTTAAGACGTTTAGACAATTGTGAAGTTGCTAATGAAATAAAAAGCATTGAAGCTGGTCAAAAACAGTTAAAAGCGATTGAGTTGTTGATTGAGAAAAATCAATTACAATTTTTAGATAAAAAATTATTTGATGTTGCTATTTTAAGACAGAAATATCCAGAAGCTTCTTTAAATGAATTATGTCAACATTTATATGAATATAATGGCAATGAAGTTACTAAGTCGGGCTTAAGGCATCGATTAAATAAATTGATCGATATAGCAAAAAGATATGAGGTGGAATATGAATAATAATATTTTGAAGTATGCAATTTTATTTTTGATAGTTTTAATATGTGGGCCTTTTTTAATTAGATCGCTTTTAATATTTATTGCTTTATTTTTACTTTTGATTTTAAGTTTAATAATTTGGGCGTATTTTAAATTTAGAAAAGTAAAAATGCAGTTTAGAGATTTTGATAATTATTCACAAAATACAACTCATTCTAAAAATAATCAGGATTATATTGATGCAGAGTATAGTGAGAGAAAATAACGTGGAAAAAGTAATTTTATTAGCTAGTGGCGATTTATTAAATCAAACTTTAAATTTATGTAATAAAACTATTCCGGCAGGATATTTGAAACTGTTTTATGCTCAATGTAAAACTAAAAAGTTTAAGCCTTATATTTTGATGAATGATAGTAAAATAACTGCTTGTGTTTTTGTTGAAATTAAAAGTTTAAAATATAATGATCAATATATTGTAGTACCATTTTTTTATTGGCCATTATCTTTTAATAAAGATAATAGTTATTTAGATGAGTTGATGAATTATTTAATTAATCAATTACTACATACCCACTTATTTGTTGGTATTAGTTCTTTATTTAAATCAAGCGCAAAACGTTATCATTTTAAAAATATTATTTCGTTGCGTCAATATTGTTTTAGTCGGCATGATATTGAAGCTAGAGTGTTGCTAAATATTAATAAATTCC
>JAEWIH010000067.1 GCA_023387245.1 Bacillota bacterium
TTATAAATATAACCGCCGTTCTTTCTTATACTTGGTAACACTTCACTGGTTACCCAATGCTTAAATTTTTTAGCATTTTCTAACTTGCTTGAAAAAATTAAGCTATATAATCCGCTCTCGTTAATCAACCACCCACCACGTTGCCCTAAACTCAACGCCGTTTTGTCGTTGAGTTTATCTTCAGTATCAACATGCATAGCAATTGCTTTGTTTGTGTCAACATACCCCAATATTTCAGCAACATCTTTTCCCACGAAATATGGATTGCCATTAATTAGTGTTGTTCTTACTTCGTAATTTTCAAAATTAAAAATTTGAATACCGTCCATTTTTGACACCTCTCTTTCCTCTGATCATAAATCTTTTAGCTTTTTGTATTTTTGCCTACTATCTATTTTTTGTTTTTTGTTTTTTTGCCCCAGTGATATAATATTTATTAAGAAAGGGGCAAAACACATGAACGATAAAAAGTTGCATGAATTGGCAATTGCATATGCTCAAGTCAAACTATTATTAAGCCACAAAGAGCTTGAAAAAAGTGGTGATAATAATAGCAGTGAAGAAATAAGACTTTTTGCAAAGTATTACCAATTCGCTTTAGAAAATCTTGAGAATGAATATGATAGTATAGGCTAAATCTTTTCACTCATAGCCTGTTCTATCGCTTCACTCTTAATACAATTAGCTGTTAATCTTAATAATTTCACAGCTTCATCAACAGACAGTTCTTTAGATTTTAACCAATCAACCAATTCAAATCTAAGTTCTGTCTTTTCTTGTGGAAAATCCATTAATACTATTTTTTTATTTTTGTTAAGTTCCATATTTATCACCTCTCTTTACCTCGCAATAACCTCGCATTTATTCCCGAACTTCCACAAATTCATCAGTCATGTTTACCGCTCCGATTTAACTTTCTTGTTTTAACTCTTTTAACTTTCTTAACAACCCCTCAAATTCCCAGTTAACACACAACGCCACAACATCCGTTAATCTATCTAGCGATATATTGTCGATGTACTCCTTCAACCACTCTTTAGCCTCTTCTTTGTTTTCTGATTTCAGTATGCTTATCCCTTTTCCAATTAGTTTTGTAATCTTTTTTGATGGGTCTTTAAGTTCTAGGATGATACAAAGTCCCATAATCTCAACTAAGCTATCTTCCGATGTAATGTTGATGTACTCCATCACCCATTCTTTAGCCTCGTTTCCTCTGTTTGCTGATTTTGATATTTCATACCCTTTGAAAAGTAGTTTTGTTTTCTCACTCATGTTGTTCGGTTCCTTTCTTATTTTTGCCGTGTTACGACAAATTAAAATTAAAAAAATATTCAACGGTTCGTTTAAGTCTAGCTCTTTTATTAGCTTTTCTATTTCAGCGCGGTTAAACTCCGATTTACCGTTTATTTTACGATAATATGCTGTGGGACTTATCCCTATTTTTTTAGATAGTTCTTCAACTGAAAGCTCTTTTATCTTTCTGTGATATTCAAGCTTGTGTTTATTTATCATTCGCCTCTCCTTTCTTATTATTGTCGTTTAAGGACAATTACATAATATCACCCACCTCTGTCGTTGTCAACATTTTTTTGTTATTTTTAGAAAAAAATTTTTATTTTTAATTTTTTATTGTCAAAATTAGCTAAAAGCAGTTATAATATACATGTATTAAAAAGGAGATATATCTATGTTAGATAACATGAGTATAAGATTAAAACAATTAAGAAAAAGGCGCGGCATGACACTTCAACAAGTCGCTGATATTGTTGGCGTTGGGTTTAGTACTGTTAGAAAATGGGAGGTTGGCGATATCCAAAATATTAAACGCGATAAAATCGCACTACTAGCCAAAGCCCTACACACTTCACCCGCTTACCTCATGGGTTGGGAAGATGAGCCGATTGAATTACAGTTCCAAAACATAAAACAAGCAACAAAAAACACGCTCCCCATATTAGGAAGCGTTGCATGTGGTGAGCCAATATTTAAACCAGCGCAAGAGCTTTATGTTGAATGTGTTGACGATATAACGGCCGATTTTGCTCTATTCGCTCAAGGTGATAGCATGATCAATGCTAATATACATGATGGCGATGTAGTTTTTGTTAAAAAGTGTGATATGGTGGATAATGGGCAAATAGCTGTTGTTATTATCGACGATGAAGCCACATTAAAGCGAGTTTACTATAATAAAGAAAAACAACAATTAATACTACATTCAGAAAACCCCAACTATCAACCATTGATCTACATAAATGAACAACTAGAAAATATTAGAATAATTGGGCGTGCTGTATTTGTACAATCGTTAATACAATAAAAAAGAAGATGATTACAAACCATCTTCAATTTATTTTTATAAGCCAAGCAATTCTTTCTTCTTAGAGTTGAACTCTTCTTGAGTGATAATTCCCTCATCAAGAAGTTGCTTAAATTTTCTGATTTCATCAATAGCTGATGTCGTTTGAGTATTTGTTTGAGAGTTGCTAGAATTATTCATTTTATCTTTTAATTTGTCAAATTCTTCGTTAAGCGCTTTATTTACATTTTGTGAATATTTATTATCAAGGCCAACACTAAATGTTTCTTTGTAGGTATCGATGGTAATTATCCCCTGTAACAACCTTTTTTGATAAGTTATATCGTTGATATTTTCAATTTTAATAGATTTAAAATTTTCGCCTGTTAATTTCCATTGACCCATTATTATTCTTTTGTTAGTAAGAGCATAAGCATAAGTATATTCATGTGAAGCGACTTTCTTCATATTATGCCATCCAATAAAAGTCATGATTGGCGTTTCATTAGGTAATAAATTTTTGGCTAAAACCTCAAAATGTTTTTTACCAGTCGACTTCAAAAAGCCAACCCCAAAACCATGTTCAAGTGAATAGTCATACATTCCTTGACCTGTTCGCATTGGGTTTTCAATCGCTTCACGCTTACGTTTTTCAACAACATCAGCAAATTTCTTTTCAATAAATTTAATTGCTTCCATCGCTCTTTCTTTGTCTTTTTGAGCAAAAGTCAAATAGTAACTAGTTCCGTTCGCTTTTACCACTCCAGAATTATTCCATTTAGTGAATTTAAAAGACTCAAAATCATCATACAGAATAGACGACTTTCCTACAGTAACCATCTCATCAGTAACAGTCCATTCTGGACATAACCACGCTTTAAAAGTTTCATTCATTTTTTAGGCCCCCTTACATACAATTTTACATAAAAAAAATAAAGAAATCCAGCAAATAAAACAAATAAAAAGAAAGGAGCAAAAATTATGCGACTACCTAACGGCTATGGATCAGTTACAAAATTATCTGGAAAAAGACGGAATCCTTACCAGGTAAAAAAAACAATTGGATGGACTGACAAGGGCTATCCAAAATATTTAATTATTGGTTACTTCCCTACCAGAAAAGAAGCACTAGCAAAATTAGCTGAATATAATTCAAACCCCTATAATCTTGAAGCAAATAATTATACGGTTGAGGATGTTTGGCAATTATTTTATAAAAATAACAGCATAGCAAACTCAACTTTAACAGTATATAAAAGCAGGTATAAAAATTTTTTTGGAAGCATTAAAAATGTTGAATATAAAAATATTAGAGCTTATCATATTGAAGAAATAATGAAAGGTGCTACACTCTCCGACAAAATCGGTATAAAAACAGTTTTCAAAGCACTAGATAAAACCGCTTTAAAATTAGATATTATTAATAAGGCTTATTCAAGTTTAATTCAGGTAAGTGGATATCAAGCAAAACAAAAAACAATCTTTACACATGAAGAGGTTGAAAAAATTTATAATAACCGTCATTTGCCTGATATGGATATACCACTAATATTATTATACACAGGCATGAGAATTGGAGAATTGACACAACTTAAAATTGATGATGTAGATTTTAAAGAAAAAATAATTATAATACGCCATTCTAAGACAAAAGCAGGAACAGGCAGACAAATACCCATCCACGACAAAATCATTGAAATATTAAGAGAAAAAGCGCAAAATACAAGCGATTATTTTTACTTTGGCCACACTAATTATTATTTATATTATAAATTTAAACAGGCATTAGAAAAATTAAATATTAACCACCACCCTCACGAGTGTCGCCACACGTTCAGAAGCAGACTAGACGAGGCTAACGCAAATAAAAAATGTATAGATTTGTTAATGGGGCATAAATCTTCCGATGTTGGCACTCAAGTTTATACACATAAAAATATAGATGATTTACGCAAAACTATAGAATTATTAAAATAATTTTTTAAAATATTTTTTTAAAAAATAAATTTATTAGTAACATACTAGTGACAAAAGCCGCTAAAAAGCCTTTATTTAAAGGGTGTTGAATTATTATTAACAATAAAATGAAAAATAACCAAGTTATTTTTTAGAAATTACAACAAAAAATCCTTTATTTTTAAAAACTACCTCTACACTAGCATATTTTAACTGACAAAATTTAAGTGCACTCTTCAGTCCATGCTCTTTTCTCATAACAAATATTAAACTTCCATTATCATTTAAATGATCAATAGCAGTTTCAAACCATGAATAAATTATTTTTTTACCAGCACGAATTGGTGGATTGGAAATTATATAATCAAATTTATTTAGAGAATTTAATCCATCATTTACTATAAAATTTAAATTATGACCATTAATATTAGCATTAAAATTAGCCAAATCAATTGCCCGTCGATTAATATCAACACCTAAAATATTAATATTTGGAAAAATTCTTTTTAATATAATACTAATAACCCCATATCCACAACCTAGATCCAAACAACTACAATTATTTAAATCAAGATTAACTACATAAGATAATAATGTATTTGTTCCTAAATCAATATGTCCCTTACTAAAAACACCATTATCACTATTAAATATAAAATTATTATCAAAAAACCGGAAAGTAAATTCTTTCCGGTCTTGTTGACTATCGGGCTGATTCATAAAAAATGAGCCCATATAAACTACTAAACTTCTACAACAGCA
>JAEWIH010000102.1 GCA_023387245.1 Bacillota bacterium
ATACAATATAGTAAATGGTGGGCCTGAATGGATTCGAACCAGCGACCTCACCCTTATCAGGGGTGCGCTCTAACCAACTGAGCTACAGGCCCATTTCTAACTGCCATATTAGAATAACATTTCGATAGAAATTTGTCAATAAAAAAATTAAATAAAAATAATTTTTGTAATTAGTAAGTGATAATGTCTTAAGTGTTAGTAAAGGAAAATGTCCCAAAAAGATGTACTATACTGTGTCATAATATAGTTAAAGTTCATATGAAATAAAAGTTATTTTTTTATTTATCACTTATCTAATAAAAAAATAATTTTTAGCACTTGACTTATTAGAGTGATAAATATATTATATATGTAGCTAGCACTCAATAAGCTAGAGTGCTAAGGAAAGGAGTTATTATGTTAAAACCATTATTAGATAGAGTATTATTAAAGAAAGTGGAACAAGAAACTACAACTAGTAGCGGATTAATAATTTCTGATAAGAAATCAGAAAAACCATCTACTGGTGATGTGGTTGCTATAGGTCCTGGTAAAGTAGATGAAAAAGGTAATTTAGTTGAAATGAATGTTGCTGTTGGTCAAAGAGTTATTTATAGACAATATGCAGGTACTGATGTTAAAGATGGCGACGATAATTATGTAATTGTAGAAATGAAAGATATTTTAGCAATTGTTGAATAGAAAGGAAATTAATTATGGCAAAAGAAGTTATTTATGGAAATGATTCTCGCAAGAGATTAGTTGATGGCGTTGATAAGTTGGCTAATGCGGTTAAAGTTACGCTTGGTCCTAAAGGTAGAAATGTAGTTTTAGAAAAATCGTATGGTGCACCATTAATTACTAATGACGGTGTTACGATAGCTTCTGAAATTGAATTAGAAGATCGTTTTGAAAACATGGGTGCTAAATTAGTGTATGAAGTTGCAAATAAAACTAATGATAGTGCAGGTGATGGTACTACAACTGCTACTATTTTGGCCCAAAGTATGATTCATAAAGGATTAGAAGCTGTTGATCGTGGTGCTAATCCGGTATTAATGCGTGCAGGTATTGAGTTAGCAGCTAAAGAAATTTCTAAACATTTATTAAGTCAAAGTAAAAAGATTGAATCTTCTGCGGATATAGCTAATGTGGCTGCGATTTCAGCTGGTGATTATAGTGTGGGTGAAATTATTGCTAAGGCTATGGAAAAAGTTGGTAGAGATGGTGTTATTAGTGTTGATGAATCAAATGATTTTGAAACAGGTTTAGAAGTTGTTGAAGGTATGCAATATGATAAAGGTTATGTTTCTCCATTAATGGCATCTGATCGTGAAAAAATGGAAACTATAATGGAAAATGCCTACATATTAGTTACTGATTATAAAATATCTAGTATGCAAGATTTAGTTCCTGTATTAGAAAAAGTATTACAAGTAAATAAACCATTGTTAATTATTGCTGAAGACTTAGAATCTGATGTAATTACTAATTTAGTTTTAAATAGATTACGTGGTACTTTAAATGTATGTGCGACTAAGGCTCCAAGTTTTGGTGATCAACAAAAAGAAATGTTACAAGACATTGCTGCTTTAACAGGTGCTACTTATGTATCTAAAGATTTAGGCATGGATTTAAAAGAGATGGAATTAGCTGATTTAGGTAGTGCTGCTCGGATTGTTATTAAAAAAGATGAAACTACTATTATTAATGGTTCAGGTGATAGTGAAGCAATTAAATCACGAGTTGATTTAATTAAATCACAATTACAAAATACAGAATCTGAATATGATAGAAATCGTTTAAATCAAAGATTAGGTAAATTGACTAGTGGTGTAGCTGTTATTAAAGTTGGTGCGAATACTGAAGTTGAATTAAAAGAAAAGAAATTAAGAATTGAAGATGCACTAAATGCTACTAAGGCAGCAGTAGCTGAAGGAGTTGTTGCTGGTGGTGGTAATGCTTTAATTAATAGTTATGTTCAATTAAAAGATAAAGTTAAGTCTGATGTTGTTGATGAACAAAAAGGTATTAATGTAGTATTTGAAGCAATTAAAATGCCTTTATATCAAATTGCTGAAAATGCTGGATTTGACGGAAGTGAGATAGTAAATAAACAATTATCTGATTTAGATAATGGATTTGATGCTAAGTTAGGTATTTGGGTTAATATGTATGATAAAGGAATTGTTGATCCGACTAAAGTTACTAGAAGTGCTTTATTAAATGCTGCTTCAATAGCTTCATTATTCCTAACTACAGAAGCTGCAGTTGCTAATATTAAAGACGATAGCAATAATATGCCAGCTATGCCTCAAGGCGGTATGTATTAAAAATATAAACCTTAGTTTTTAAAAACTAAGGTTTTTTCTTAGTCGATTTAGATTTATGATATAATTTAATTGAGGTAAATATATGTTTCTATCGATCAAAAAATTAATTAAAACTTATAAAAATGGTGATGATGTCTTAACGGTTTTAAAGTCTATTGATTTAGATATTAAACAAGGGGATATTTGTGCTATTTTAGGTCCTAGTGGTAGTGGAAAATCAACTTTATTAAATATTATTGGTGGATTAGAAACTGCAGATAGTGGAGAGATAGAAATTAATGGCCAAAAACTATTAAAAGCTAGTGAAAAGAAATTATCTGACTATAGAAGAAATACATTAGGTTTTGTATTTCAGTCATATAATTTAATTAGTAATTTAACTGTTAAAGAGAATATTGAAACAGGAATGTTTTTAAGTAAAAATCCTTTAAATTTAGAAGAGTTAATTACTGAATTATCATTAGTTGATCATCAATTTAAATTTCCTAATCAATTAAGTGGAGGTCAACAACAAAGAACATCTATTGGTCGGGCTATGATTAAAAATCCTAAATTATTATTATGTGACGAACCAACAGGAGCACTAGATTATTATACTGCCAAAGATGTTTTAAGTATTATTGAAAAAATGAATCGTCACTATAAAACAACTATTATCATAGTTACTCATAATGAAGCTATTGCCAAAATGGCACATCAAGTTGTTAAGTTACGGGATGGTAGTATTGATTCAATAGTATATAATCAAAATTTATTAGATGTTAAAGATATTGATTGGTAAAAATTATGATAAAAATTAATCCATTAGTTAAAAGGCATTGGCGTTTATTTAAGTCTAAATTTGGCATTTATGTATCTATTTTTTTGATGATGTTTTCAATAGTTGTTTTAATGTCTGGCTATTTTGTAACTTCTAATAATATATATCAATCAACACTTCAATCTCAAATTGATAATAAAGTTGAAGTAGCTTCATTTATTGTTGATCGTGAATTAAGTGATGATATAGTTGATCAAATCAAATCTGAAGGTTTTGAGATTAATAAAAATTATTATGTTGATTTTAGACTGGAAAACAATCAAGTATTACGCATTTTTAGTCAAAGAGATGATATTAATAAAGAGATTTTATTGAGTGGCAATTTTCCTAATAATAATGAAATTGTTTTAGATCGATTATTTGCTGAGCATAATAATTTGGTATTAAATGAAAAATTAATTTTTGGTAATAAAGAATATTTAATTACTGGTTTTGTTGCCTTAGTTGATTATAGTAGTTTAATGAGAAGAAGTAATGATTTTATACTAGATTCTTATAATTTTGGGGTTGGGATAATTAATTCTAAAACATTTTCTACTTTTAAAGATGAATATGTTTATAATTATAGTTTATATCGGATTAATGATGACAATTATACTGATAAAGAAAAGTTTGATTTATCAAATGATATAAAAAAAATAATATTATCCAATGGTTATAATTTAAATGATTATATATTAAAAGACCATAATAAACGTATATCATTTATAGTTAAAGATCTACAAAATGTTGTCCCGATGATGCAAGCTTTAATGGTAATTGTTTTTGTCATCATTGCCTTTGTTTTTAGGGTTTTAATGAAAAACATTTTTGATAAAGAGTCAGTTATGATAGGTACATTAAAAGCCAATGGTTATTCAAATTTATCATTAATTTTTCACTATTCTTTTTTACCAATTTTATTATCAGTTTTAGCATCTATTTGTGGTAACATTGATGGATATACTATTTTTCCAGAATTTTATAAATCATTTTATTATTCTAGTTTTAGTATTCCATCTATGAATACTTATTTTAATTTAGATGCTTTAATATTGACGACTTTTATTCCGCTATTAATTATTGGAGGCACGACTTTTTTAACTGCTATATTTACTTTATCAAAAACGCCTTTAAAATTATTAAGGCGAGAAAGTGTTATTAAGTCTAAGTTACAACCATTTAAAAAATCAAAATTAAATTTTATTTGGCGTTTTTATATTCGAATATTTTTTCAAAATATTAATGCATATATTGTTTTAATGATTGGATTTGTTTTTGCTAATTTAATGTTAATGTTTGGATTATCTTTATCTCATACTTTAAATAATTATATTGATAACTTAGAAAATAATTTATTTTATAAATATCAATATTCTCTAAAAAGACCTTTAGAAAATATAGATTACGATATTAGAAGTGCAACGGTTTTAGAATATGTTTCTAAAATGCCAATTACAAACCATAATTTACCAATTATGGTTTATGGACTAGATCGTGGTCTGGATTATAATGGGATTAAAGTGCGTGATGATGGTGTAATTATATCAAGGGGATTAGCTGATAAATTATTTTTAAAACTTGGTGATGAGTTAAAGGTTGATAATTTATTACTTAATCGTAGTTATGATTATAAAGTTGTGGAAATTAATGAAAAAGAGGGACAATTTATAATCTATTTATCTAAATTAGAATTAAATCAAGAAATGGGTGTGCCTTTTGATTATTATAATTATATTTTTAGTAATAATGAATTGGATTTATCAGATAAATATGTTTCTTATAGTATTAATCCTGATGATATTGCTAATCAAGGAAAACAATTTAATGTTAATTTTCAAAAAACAAATGTAGTTACTATTAGTTTGTCATTATTATTATATTTTGTAATTGTTTATAATGTTGCTAAGTCGATTATTGATCATAATTGCCAATCTATTTCTTATTTAAAGATATTTGGTTATACTAATCGTGAAATTAGTAAATTATATTTAAGGATGACATTATGGGCAGTTATTATTGGTGGATTGATTTCGTGTCCGATTGCTTTTATATTGTATGATAAATTTTTGATTTTTGCTTTGTATAAAATGAATATATTTTTACATGCTTATGTACCTTGGTGGCATTTTGTTGGCATCGTTATAGGAGGTTTTACTATATATTTATTAATACAATCATATTTAGTTTATCGAATAAAGAAAATTAGAATGAGTGATGCATTAAAGCAACTCGATTAGTTTTTAATAATTTGAATATTTTTAAATACTTTTGATATATTATTACATGAATACATGTCTTTAGAAGTTTTTATATCAAAAATGGTAAAAATAATACCTGGTTATATTTCATCGAAACTTCTTTTTTAAGGTTATATGAGTTTAGTAAAAGAAAGTGCGTATGTTGTAAAAAGTATAAATTTATAAATTATAATAATATGAGTATTTGAGTTTTATTTGAGAATATGTAAAATAGTACAATTTGCTTGAAAGGGGATAAGATGTTAGTGAAAAAATATATAAGCACTGAAGATTCAATATTCTTTTCTCCTAAAAGATTTCAAAAAGAAGAGAATTTTGAAACTTGGTTATTTCCGCATTGTGATAGTGATGGGAATGAATACAACAATTTTGTACATGCAATTTTTAAAGAGAATAGTGTAATAGTCATCATCATTTTTTCAGAAGATAAAAACATTAAAAAAGATGAGGTTCAATTAGCAAAAATTGTTAATTTATTTCATACAATTTGCAATGATTTTGAAATAATTCATGTTTTGGTTGATGATGTATATGATGTAGATATTAATTTAGAAATCAATAAACTAGGATTGATTTAAATTATGAAAATTAGAAAAGAAATTATATTCATTTTTTGTTTTCTATATATCGCTTATATATTAACTTTTAGATCTTTATTGTTAGAACTTCTAAAGACAGGAATATTTTTAAATACTATTGAAATTTTAAAATACATTTGATATATTATTACATGATAAAACCTGCGATTATGAATTTATTATCAGCAGCATCTAGAGAGCGAATGGTTGGTGAAAATTCGCCAAGTTGATAATAATCGACACATATGAGGTGGATTAGTGAATTTTAGTAGCTATTTTCGTTTAATCAGCGTTAATGATTTTGAGTAAAATAAAGGTGGTACCACGCTTTTTAGCGTCCTTGGGAATCACCTTTTTTATCTAAATAAAGGAGATATGATTATGAAAGAGTTTGTAATTCCACGAGGAACCCAGGATATATTTGGGCAAGAAATAAAATATTGGCATTATATTGAACAACAAATTCAACAAATTACTAAAGAATTTAATGTTCATGAAATTAGAACTCCTGAATTTGAACATACTGAAGTATTTGCTAGAGATAATGATTCTAGTGATATGGTAAATAAAGAAATGTATACATTTTTAGACAATGGTAATCGCAGTTTAACTCTAAAACCTGAAGGAACTTCTGGATTTGTTAGAGCTTATAATAATCATAAATTATTTGCTGTAGGTGAACCGTTACAAAAATTTTATTACTTAACTCCAGCTTTTCGTTATGAGC
>JAEWIH010000114.1 GCA_023387245.1 Bacillota bacterium
ATTTGTAAGCAGAATAGATATAAAATTGGAATTACAAAAATACGGAAAGTTGCAGCTACGGATAAACAAGGTACTAACGCATATGGAATTATAAAAGCGACTGAACAATTGAGTTTTAGTGTTAAGGGAGTTAAAGGAAATAAAGAAGCTTCTTTTTAGAATTTCCTCTACCATGTATTGCGCATGTAATAGTAGACGGAAGCTTACTTCATTATGTAGTTATACATAAAATAACTAAAAAGCTAGTAATAAAAGCTGATCCCGCAAAAGGAATAGTAAAACTTAAACCAGAAGAATTTTTTGATGAGTTTTATGAAAATGGGAAAGCACCTAAATATCAGCGGACAGGCGTTTTAATATTACTTGTAAAAAATGAAACTTTTAAGAAGGGGATGAGACAAAAGGATTATTTTCAAGATTTTTTAGCTTGTTAGTTCCACAAAAAGCTTTAATTTTTAATATTTTTATATCATCACTTATATATACATTTTTAGGAATATTAGGAGCTTTTTATTTCAAGGAGCTATTAGATGATATTTTACCTAATGCATTACATAAAAAACCAGGAAGCAATTATCCAAAGACCCTAATGATTATCGGCTTATTGATTTAGATTTTAATAATTTAAGCTATAGTTATATTAAAGGTAATCCTAAATCAGTAATTTCTTTATTCGCAAATGATATTAATAAACTAATTTCTAATATTCCAGGTTTATATGATATACAAATACTAGGAAGCCCTGACTATCAAAAAAAGATAAAGTTTAAAATCAAAAAAAATATTATATTTACAATATATTTTTAAATATTATTAAATAAATTAAGCTATTTAAAAAATAATAGTTTATATTATTTGACAATAAAAAATGTAAATGCTATATTTAACATGTATTTATAATAAAATTACATTTAAGGAGAGCGTGAATTAAAAAAATTTAGACGCCAATAGTAAATACGATGTTTATAAAAGATATGTTAACGGAAGAAAACCAGGATGTGTACCTATGCATCCTGCGCAATGTAACGGATATTGGGGGTATGTTGTAAATGAACAATAAAACAAGAAAAAAACTTTTAATTTTTGCTTATATTTTTTGTGGAATATTTTCTACGTGGTATATATTAAGTATCTTTAATTTAGCACCATCGTCAAGTGAGTTTCCTCAAATTTATTTAATAAGTGGTGCTATAAGTACAATTTGTTTTCTATTTATTCTTTTTCATAAGTTTATTTTTAAAGAAAAAAATATTTAATTTAAAATTAATCTCCTTTTAAAAGGAGATTTTTATATATAATATGAAATCAATTGCATTTAAATTTCTCTTTTATTAATTAATTTAAAAATTAATTATTTCTTTATTTATTAAACAAAATTAATTTCTTAAATTTAAATAAAATAATTTAATGTATAAGTTAAAAATAAGTGTTAAAAAACTATTGAAAAAGTTTTATTTTTCTATTAAAATACCATTTTAAATAAAGGAGAGTGTATGAATCGAAGTAAAAATTCTTTTTTAGAGAAGTTTTTTCATTTATCTAAACACAAGACAAATGTAAAAACAGAAGTCATTGCTGGGATTACGACCTTTGTGACAATGGCTTACATCTTAGCTGTTAATCCAATTATTTTAGGAGAAGCAGGAATGGATAAGGGTGCAGTATTCACTGCGACAGTTTTATCATCTGTAATCGCAACTCTAATAATGGGTTTACTAGCTAATTTACCATTTGCTCTTAGTGCGGGAATGGGACTAAATGCCTTCTTTAGTTCTACAGTAGTGCTGCAAATGGGCTATAGTTGGCAATTTGCTTTAGCTGCAGTTTTTATTGAAGGATTAATTTTCATTATCTTATCACTATTTAAGATAAGAGAGTATATCGTTAACGGAATGCCTATGGTTATCAAAAAGGCAGTAGCGTGTGGAATAGGAATATTTATAGCATTTATTGGTTTAAAAAGCGCCGGTATAGTAAAAGCAGATCCTGCTAATATCATCGCCTTAGGTGATGTTACTTCACCAACTGCAATCGTATGTGTTATAGGTATTCTTTTAATTTTAGCCTTAACTATTGCGAAGGTTAAAGGTGCAATGCTTATCGGTATTTTAGTTGCTACAATTATTGGTATTCCATTACATGTAACAATGATTCCTGAGCAAATTGTAAGTTTACCACCTTCAATAGAATCAACTGCCTTTGCCTTTACCAAGTTTGATGTTGGTCAATTATTTTCAATCGATATGTTCATAGTGGTATTTACCTTCTTATTTATTGATATGTTTGATACCATTGGAACACTTATCGGTACAGCTGCAAAAGCTAACATGCTTGATGAAAATGGTAATTTACCAAATGCAGGGAAAGCTTTATTAGCAGATGCGATAGGTACTACTGTTGGTGCTATTTTAGGAACCTCAACCGTTACTACCTTTGTGGAAAGTAGTGCTGGTATTGCTGAGGGCGGAAAGACTGGTCTTACCGCAGTAACCACTGCTTTTATGTTTTTAATTTCACTATTCTTCGCACCATTATTTATGATAATACCAGCTGCCGCTACATCTGCTGCTTTAATTGTTGTAGGATTATTCATGATTGATGGTATTGTTAAAATTAATTTCGAAGACTATAGTGAAGGATTTCCTGCTTTTCTAACAATCATTATGATGACCTTAACAGGAAGTATTGGTGATGGTTTAATGATTGGTATTATCTTTTATACTTTAACTAAATTTGTTGCGAAAAGATTTAAAGAAGTTTCACCATTTATATTAGTATTATCATGCATTTTTATCTTTAAATATATAGCCCATATAATCTTATAAATTACAATAAAATATTTATATCATAAACAAGCCATTTATTGGTTTGTTTTTAATTAAAAAGCTTGCAAAAAAAAAAAAAAGATATATTAAAAAATAATAACATTGTAATTTAAGTCTTGTATTTTATAAAATTAATGTTTATTATTTAGTATATTAAAGGAGAAACTATGATTAAAAAAGTATTAAGTAGTTTATTGGTTTTTAGCTTAATTTTCACATCTTTTGCAAGCCAAAAACCTTTAATTAAAGCTAGTGATGTTGAAGTTTCAAATAATCCTGAAATCACACATATAGCTTTAGTTTACAATAGTGATAAGGATGGAACTTTATTTAGAGTACATGCTGAAAATAGTAGTTATATAGTTGTGC
>JAEWIH010000147.1 GCA_023387245.1 Bacillota bacterium
TTTTCAGCTACATTTAATACCATATTTACAATATCTACAACATCTTCATACTCTTTATTCAGTTGTAGACTTTTGTTTTGAATTCTTGTAAGAGATAAGATATTTTCTATTAGCGAATATAGATAGTCGACATCTTTGTAAAGATCTTCTAGTAGTATTTTAACTTCTGATTGCTTCGTGATATCTATTATCATCTCTATACACCCCATTATACTAGTTAAAGGTGTTCGTAAGTCGTGAGATATTGAACGCAATATATCAGCTCTTTGCCTTTGTAACAATACTTTTTCATCTGATTTAATTTTTTCAGATAAGATTATAAATCTGTCAATTGCTATAGCTATATTACCGCTGATTAATTCTAATAATCGCATATATTTATTATCAATTTTTGCACCGTTTATAACAATTAGTCCATATGTAATATTATTAAGTCTAATATTAATAAAAGTAAAATTATCAATGTCTACTATAAGATTTTTGTTATTAGTCACTTTTTTTATATCGAAATTAAATGACATACGCCTTCTTATGATCTTATCGCTTACAATATATAAGTAGGTATCTTCTAAATTCTTATATGTTTCAATGAAGCCAACTTCTCTATTAAGAAGTGTAGAAATTTCATTTATACTTATTCGTTCAATTAAATCAATTGAATTTGCACTAATTAATTTTTGATTGAAATGATACAATTTTTTAAATTCTTTAGCTGAATTTATTGCATCTTCTTTAAGCCGTCGTTGCTTTGCAGTTGTAGCACTTACTATTAGACCTATTGCACCCATGAATGTGAATAGAATAATGTAAGAGTCATCGTAGAAGATAAAACTATATCTAGGCTCAGTACAGAAATAATTAAATGCATAGATAAGAATTATTGATGAAACTGTTGAATATATAAAACTAATTGTAAATCTAGATATTAGGATTATACATAAAATATATACTAATACAACAGTATTATCTTGCAATCCCAGATGTAAAAATATATTTCCAATAAATATTGCAATACTTATTAGGATGATTGTTATTAATAAATCTTTCAAAATGAATTTTAGTTTTTGTTTCATAATATGAAATTATATCAGTATTTTATTATTATTAATAATATATAGAGGTATCATACCTATAAATTTTTATATTAAAATATAGCTGTTATTATATAAAAGTAGTATATTAGCTAAGTGTAGATACGATATTTGAAGGAAAGATAAATGAATAAAATACAAAGATCAGAATCATTTCATTTAGCTATAATATTTGCAGTTATTGAAGGATATTTAGATGCTTATACATATTTTTGTAGAGATAGAGTGTTCGCTAATGCAAAGACAGGCAATATAGTTAAGCTTGGTGTTTCGTTAGGTGTTCAATTAAGTGCTCTGCATATTTTGTCTAAATTTTTAAATGTTATCGATTTATCTTTTCCTAACTATTAAATTACATTGATTATTAAATTTGCTATTACTATTACATCTATTTTATTTAAACTTTTTAAGTTGTATCCATAATGATTTATAGTTTAGTGCCATATTAACCTTTTTTATTATTAATCTTTTTTATTATTATATCAATAATATTAATTCTTATCCAATTACACTTTGATAAATACTTTTATTTTAGAAATTTTGTTGCAAATAGCCCTTTTATTAGTAAGCTAAACATCAAAACCACCAGCTTAGCTGGTGGTTTATTTTAATATATTTTCATCTTATATACAAAATAATCATGTATTCCGTAAATTATATCTTGACCTGATGATGAACCAAACTTTTCTAATTTTTTTATTTTTTCTATATTATCTAAATCGTATATTAGATCTAATATTTCTTTTTTAAATAATCTATTTTTGCCATTTTTTAGATAATTATAGCTTATTTTATTGGTTTTATTTTTAGCTTCTTTTACAATAGTATTAAAAATATTAGGAGTAAAATTATTTTCTAAATAAAATGCTGCCATTATACCCACTATATAATCATCACCACTAGGCGTTAGTCCTTGTCCCAATCCTATTAGTTCAATCAAGTTTTGAGTATTTCTTTTATTTTGGAAATAATTTTCAAATATATTTTCTTCTCTTTGAAATAATTTAACTCGGTTAATTAAATTATCTAAATTAAACTTATATTTTTTTGATTCTAAGTAACATGAAAAATTTTTTGTTTTCATATCTGGAATATATATAATATCATCTTTTTTATATGTTTTATATTCGCTAAATAATTCATTATTTAAAATAATTGTATATGGAGCAAATGTCATACCATCATCAAAAATAGAATATATTTCATCATCTTTTTCAAGATTAATAACTTTATCAAATATACTCACAATTTTATATTCTGAATCTAGTTTAAAATTTTCATCTTTTAAAATCATCTTTTAAAATTATCTTTTTATTATTGTTCCCGTTTCCCCTGTTAAAGCTCTTGAAGCATTTTCTAATGAAGTAATTAAAGCCTTTCCATCTACTTTATCTAAAAATTCTAGTGCAGCTTCTACTTTTGGTAACATACTACCTTTAGCAAAATGTTCTTCCTTGATATATTGTAATGTTTCTTCAACTGTCATTTCAGCGATTTCTTTTTGATTTGGTTTATTAAAATTAATACATACACGATCTACAGCTGTTAAAATAAATAAATTTTCAGCTTCTAAATCTATCGCTAATTTTGAGGTTGTTCTATCCTTATCTATAACCGCTGCAATACCCTCATATCCATTTTCTGTTTTTATAACAGGTATTCCACCACCTCCACAAGCTATTACCACTGCACCTGACTCCACCATTTTCTTTATACTATCTATTTCAAGTATTTTTATAGGTTTTGGAGATGCTACAACTCTTCTATAACCTCTGCCTGAATCTTCTATATATTCATATCCTGTTTTTTTGATTTCTTCTTCTGTATAAAATGCACCCACTGGTTTTGTTGGATTTCTAAATGCCTCATCTTCTTTATCAACTAATACTTGGGTAACTAGTGATACAACCTCTTTTTCTATTCCTCTATTTAATAATTCATTTTTTATCGCTTGTTGTAAATGATAACCAATATAACCTTGACTCATTGCACCACTTTCAGGAAATGGATACTCTGTTTTTATATGTATTTGCCCTACTTGTGGTCCATTGCCATGTGATACTACTACTTGGTATCCTTGTACAATCATTTCTACAATTGACTTAGCTGTATTTTTAACAAGCTCTAATTGTTCTTGTGGATTATTTCCTAATGCATTTCCACCCAATGCAATAACTACTTTTTTATTCATCATATATTCCTTTCTATTTTTTATTATAATTATTTATTTGTAAAATATCAGTT
>JAEWIH010000013.1 GCA_023387245.1 Bacillota bacterium
TTTTATAACTAAAAAAGCTTGTCATAATGATTTAGTATTGTTTAAGCAATTTATAGATGAAACAATACAAAATAAATTCCCTGATTGGCGAAAACTAAAAGAGCAAGGAATATCGTATGATTATTATGATTTGATTTATGAATTTAACGCGGCTTTAAACGCCCGTGATTTTACAAAAGGCGATTCAATCGCAGTGGTTAGGCGGGATATAGGTTTTGGTTATAAGCCTATTGTCAAATTTTCAAATTATAAAAATTTAGATAGCATTATACTTGAAGATAATGAATTTATTGATTATGTTGTAGCCTCTGTTATTTTAGAAGAAATAGAGGGTATGAATAGTATTATATAAATTTTGTTTTAAAATAAATAAAACAAACTAACCAAACCAGAGGAGAAACAACAAAGGGGCCATAAATAACGCCCCTTGTTTTTTGTGTTTATAAATATATTAAATATCATATATTTTGTATACTGTATGTATTAATTTTATTTGTAACTAGTGTGTAACTAGTAAATTGGATTTTATGGAACTGTTAACACTTTTAAGTCCTTTATTTATGCTGTTTTGGACTATTAATGACCGTAGTGGGCTGGGATTGTTTGTTATTTAGTAACAACGATTTTTAATTTTTCTTTTTTAAACAATCCGGACAAATACCATAGAAAAAACTCATATGGTATTCTACTTTACCACCAAATTTTTCTTCTACTAATTTATCTAAATCTTTTTGATAAATATTATCAATATCATACATTTTATTACATTCTTGACAATGAAAATGATAATGTCTGTCTAAGTTAGCATCATATACATAACCATAATCCGGATGCTGAATACGATTTACTATACCGTGTTCAAATAAATATTTAATATTGCGATATACAGTCGCAACACCAATACTCTCATCCTCTTGTTTAAGAATTTGATAAATTTCATCAGCGGTAACATGGCCATGAGCATGATGAATAACTTCTAAAATTCTTTGTCTTTGACGGGTAGTTTTAATATTCATCATAAATCGCCTTTCTATCTATTAAATTATAACATTTATTTATTTTCTACTCAATTATATAGATTTTTTCGCAATTATTTCTATCTCAATCGGACTATTTTTTGGCAAAGCCTTCACAAAAACACAACTTCTTGCCGGCTTATGTAAATTGAAATATTGACTATAAACTTCATTCATATCACTAAATTGTTCAGGTTCTATCATATAAATAGTAGTTTTGATAACATCTTTCAAATCTAAATTGTTTTCAATTAATAATATTTTAATGCGCTCTAGCACTAATTTAGTAGCTATTTTTATATCTTCAACAATTTCATTATTTAAAATCGGAATTTGTCCCGAAGTAAAAAAATAATGCTCATCAAAAGCAATGTGGCTATATGGGCCAATAGCTGCAGGTATATTTTGTGAATTTTTAGTAGTTATCATATTGATCCTTTCTATTGTCTATATCAGTATTCTTTACCTTTTTATTAATTAAGTATATCATATATTAGTAGAATTATGGTGAAATGATGGTAGATGTAATAGTTATTGGTGCTGGTCATGCAGGCTGTGAAGCGGCCTATGCTTGTGCTAAAGCAAAATTAAATACAAAATTAATTACTATTTCTAAAAAACATATTGCTCTAATGCCTTGTAATCCTTCTATCGGTGGTCCAGCTAAAGGCATTGTTGTTCGTGAAATAGAAGCTTTAGGTGGTATTATGGGTAAAATAGCCGATAAAACTGCTTTACAATTTAAAATGTTAAATAAATCTAAAGGACCTGGTGTCTGGAGTTTAAGAGTTCAAAGCGATAAAGATGCTTATAGTAATTTAATGAAAGATACTTTAGAATCATTAGAAAATTTAGAAATATTAGAAGGTGTTGTTAATGATTTATATATCAAAGATCAAGAAATTAAGGGTATATATTTAGATCAACAATTAATATTATCTAAAGTTGTTATTATTACTGCAGGTACATATTTACGTTCTAAAATTATGATTTCTGACGACATTAAATACAGTGGTCCTGATGGTCTAGCAACTAGTTTTGGTATTTCTGAGTGTTTAAAAAAACATGGCATTGAAGTATTTCGTTTAAAAACAGGTACACCACCAAGAATTATGACTAGTAGCGTTAATTTGGAAAAAGCATTAATTCAACCAGGAGATAATGATATCGAAACTTTTTCTTGGTTTAGTTTAAAATCTGATCTAATAAAAAAACAATAACCTTGTTATTTAGTTTATACTAATCAAAAAACCCATGAAATTATTTTAAATAATTTAGAAAAGTCTTCAATGTATTCGGGGGTTGTTGAAGGGGTTGGTGCTCGTTATTGCCCATCTATTGAAGATAAATTAGTCCGCTTTAGTGATAAAGAAAGACACCAATTATTTTTAGAACCAGAAACAAAAGAGTTTGATACTATTTATTTACAAGGTATGAGTTCTTCTTTACCAAAAGATGTACAAGAACAGTTTGTTAGAACATTACCTGGATTAGAAAATTGTAAAATTTTAAAATATGCTTATGCGATTGAATATGATGCCTTTAATCCATTACAGTTGTTTTTAACTTTAGAAAGTCGGATAATAAAAAATTTGTTTTTAGCTGGTCAAATTAATGGTACTAGCGGTTATGAAGAAGCGGCAGGTCAAGGATTAATTGCTGGTATTAATGCGATTAGTAAATTAAAAGGATTAGAGCCATTAATTTTAAGAAGAGACGAAGCTTATATTGGAGTTATGATTGATGATTTAGTTACTAAAGGTACTAAAGAACCTTATCGTCTATTGACTTCTCGCTCTGAATTTAGATTATTAACTAGACATGATAATAGTTATAAAAGGCTTAGTAAATATGCTTGCTATTATCAATTAATTAGCAATGACGAATATGCTTTTATTCAAAAGCGATTAAAGATGATTGATGATTTAATTGATTATACTAAACAAGTTTATATTAATAGTTCAATGAAAACTTTAGTCAATTATATGTTAGAGCATCAACATGAAAATTATTTAGGTTTAACTTTATATGACTTTATTAAAAGACCAAATGTTTGCTTAAAAGATATTATGCCATTAATCGAGTATATAGTTGAAGACGATTTGATTTATGAATTAGCTCAAATAGAAATTAAGTATGCTGGTTATATCGAAAAAGCTAAGCGAGATGCTACTAAATTAGAACAATTGGAAAATATTAAAATACCTATTGATTTTGATTATAGTTCAGTTAATCATTTAGCTCTTGAAGCTAGGAGTAAATTAGAATTAATTAGACCGATGACAATTGGTCAAGCTCAAAGAATATCTGGTGTCAATCCGGCCGATATTACGATGTTGTTAATGAGTTTAAAGAAACAGAAATAAAGCACTGTTAGTTAGTGCTTTTTTTTGTTATAATCATCATATGGATAAAAGCGAAAAATATCAACTATATGCTAGTTTATTAATAGAATGGAATAAAGTAATGAATTTAACCGCAATTAATGATTATCAAGATATTTACGTTCGTCATTTTGAAGATTGTAAAAGCATAGCTAAATATATTGAACCTAATCAATTAGTTGCCGATATTGGAAGCGGTGCAGGGTTTCCGGGTCTAGTTTTGGCTATTGAATGCCCTAATACAAATTTTGTTTTAATTGAGCCACTCCAAAAAAGAGTTCGATTTTTAAATGAAGTTATTAAGACTTTAGGATTAGAAAATGTTGAAGTTATTAATAAGCGGGCTGAAGATGTAAAAATGTTTGAATATTTTGATTTGGCAGTAGCTAGGGCAGTTAGTAGTTTAAATATTTTATGTGAACTAATGGCCCCATTAATTAAAGTTAATGGAAAATTGATTTTAATGAAAGGCCCTAAGCTAGAATCAGAATTAGAAATGGCTAAAAATGCTTTTGTAGAATTATCATTAAGTTTAGATAAAGTTGATTATTATTCGTTAACGGGTAGCGATATTTTATTAGGAAATGTCATTATTAATAAAATGAAAAAAACTAAAAGTAAATATCCACGGTTATATAGTCAAATAAAAAAGAAACCTTTATAGGGGGATAAAATGGGAAAAATTATTGCGATTACTAATCAAAAGGGTGGGGTTGGTAAAACTACTACTAGTGTAAATTTAGCGGCAGGATTAGCCTTTTTAAAGAAAAAAGTTTTGTTGATTGATTTAGATGCTCAAGGTAACTCGACACAAGCTTTTGGTATTTCTAAAAGTGATATTAAATTATCTACATATGATTTATTACTAACTGAATTACCATTAAATAACATTATTATTGCTAAGAAAAAACCTCCTATGGACATTATAGCAGCTACTATCGATTTAGCAGGAGCTGATTTGGAGATGGCGGCTAGTGGCCAAGGACGTGAATTGTTTTTGAAAAACAAGTTACAAAGTATTAAAGATGATTATGATTTTATTTTTATAGATTGTCCGCCATCTTTAGGATTATTAAATATGAATGCATTGACTGCTGCCGATTCTGTAGTTATTCCTGTACAATGTGAATATTATGCTTTAGAAGGATTAACTCAATTGTTGTCGACGATTAGATTAATTCAAAGAAAGTTTAATCCTGATTTAAGAATCGAAGGTGTTTTGTTGACGATGTTTGATGTTAGAACTAAATTGTCTTTAGAAGTGCAACAAGAAGTTAGAAAATATTTTCAAAATAAAGTTTATAAAACGGCTATTCCAAGAAATGTTAAATTGTCTGAGGCACCATCAATGGGTCTTAGTATTTTTGAATATGATGTCAATAGTTCAGGCGCAAAAGCTTATGCGGCATTGGCTAAAGAGTTTTTAAATAAACATGGAGGAGATAAATAAATATGAGTGATAATAAAAGACTTGGTAAAGGGTTAAAAGCTTTATTTGGTGATGATACTCAAGATTTATTAAAACAAATCGAATCTGGTAGTGATAGTAGTATGGTTGATGCTAAAGTGATGATTGAAATTGATAAAATCTTACCTAATCCTTATCAACCACGTAAAACTTTTGATTATGATAAATTAGTAGAATTATCACAATCAATCGCAAGTCATGGACTATTATCACCAATTATTGTTAGAAAAAGTGTTGTTGGTTATGAGTTGATTGCTGGAGAGAGAAGATTAAGAGCGTGTCAATTATTAAAATGGCGACAAGTTCCGGCTTTAATTGTTAATTTTAATGATCAACAAGTTATGGAATTGGCTTTGATTGAGAATATTCAAAGAGAAAATTTGAGTGTTATTGAAGAAGCGAATGCCTACCAATTGTTGATTAATAAGTTGAATTATACGCAAGAAGAATTAGCTAAGAGAGTAGGTAAATCTCGACCTCATATTACTAATTTATTAAGATTGTTAACATTGCCAAAAGAGGTATTAGATTTTGTTGATAGCGGTCAATTATCTATGGGACATGTTCGGGCTTTAATTAATATTAAACCGACTACTAGAGCACTAGAGCTAGCTAAAATGGCAGTTGCTAAAAAATGGAGTGTTCGCCAAGTTGAAAAGGCTTGTTCGGTAGCGATTTCTACTACTAAATCTAAATCAAAGGATAATTCTAAATATAATTATCCAATTAAATTGTTAGAAAAAAAGTTGTCTAGTAAAGTAATGATTGAGAAAAATAAAATCATTATTTCTTTTGATAATGATAATGACTTAAATCGTATTTTACAAATTGTTGGAGCGATTGAGAATATTTAGAGGGAATATGAAGAAAAAAATATTGATTATTATTGGTTGTATATTTTTATGGATTTCACTGGCTTTAGGCTTGATGATGTGTGGTTTTATTTATTTATTCGGTAGTATGAGTATGGATCGACTATTGTTCCATTTATCTACTTCTCAAGCTGGTACACCGATTACTACGTTTATCATTATGGGATTAGCATTAATTGTTTTGCCGACATTAGTAATGCTTCTAGTTTTATTTTGGCCTAACATCTTAAAAAAATTGTTTAAGGTTGAGCGTTTATGGTTTAATAAAGCTCGTTTATTAGGCGCGGTTTTTATTGGTGTTTTTTCATTGATATTTGTTGAATTATCATTGCATCCAATTTCTTACATATTTGCTCAAAATATAGAATCGCAATTTTTTGTTGAGCATTATGTTAATCCTAAAGAAGCCCAAATTGTTGCTCCTAAGCATAAAAAAAATTTAATTTGGATTTGGATGGAATCTTTGGAAAGTTCTTTTATGGATATTGATAATGGTGGTAATAATCGTGAAAATGTTATTGAACCTTTAACTATACTAGCCAAAGATCATACTAATTTTTCATGGAATGACAAATATGGGGGCTTTTTTCCAGTTAATACAGCTACCCATACTATTGGTGGTCAAGTAGCTCAAATGGGAGGTATACCTTTTTTCTCACAAATAGGTAGTAGTAGTTCTGGTAGTATTCGTCCGGGTCAAGAGATTGAAGATAGACCGATAAAACCATTTATGGCTGGTATGTATAATTTAGGGGATATTTTATTGGATAATGGCTATAAAAATGTTTTTGTTTCTGGTGCCGATTCTAGATTTGGTGATCAAAATCAATTGTTTTTACAGCATGGTAATTTTGAAATAATCGATTATGAATGGTTGCTAAAAAACAATCGTATTCCTCAAGATTATTTTGTGTTTGGGGGAGTAGAAGATGATAAAGTATTTTTAAATGCTAAAGAAAAGATATTAGACTTAGCCAAAAGTGATCAGCCATTTCAGATACATATTGAAACGATGGATACTCATGCTGAAGATGGTTTAGTTACTGAAAATACTCCAAATAAATTCAGAGATCAGTATTCTAATGTATTATTAGGATCAGCTAGAGCTGTTAGTGAATTTGTTAGTTGGTGCAAAAGTCAGGAATTTTATAAGGATACTGTTATTGTAATTGTTGGTGATCATTTGACGATGGATGCTGATTATCCTTCACGTTTATCTAATCCGCAAAAGCGTTCAGTTTTTAATGTTATTATTAATAGTGATCGGGTTGCTAGAAATGATAAAAATCGGGTTGCGACATCGTTTGATATATTTCCTACAGTATTATATTCTTTAGGATTTGAATGGAATGGTGATCGTTTAGGATTAGGTGTTAATTTATATTCTGGTGAAAAGACGATAGCTGAAATGATGGGATTAGATCAATTAAATGAAGCTATTTATTATAAATCAACTTATTATTGGAAAAATATTCAAAAAGAAAAATAGAAAAAAAGTGAACCCTCACTTTGATATGTACCCAATTTCCTAGACATATATGAATGTTTGTTAATTGGTTATATTGTATCATTGATTGCTTGAATCATGGATGTTTCTCTGTATTTTACAGGAGACATCCATTTTGTTTTGAAT
>JAEWIH010000050.1 GCA_023387245.1 Bacillota bacterium
TGGTAATGTTTCTAACTTTACTCAATTAGCTGGTATGCGAGGATTGATGGGTAAGCCTACTCAATCTAAAACGCGTGGTAATGAATATGTTCCTAGTATTATTGAGGTTCCTATTTACTCTAATTTCCGTGAAGGATTGAATGTTTCGGAGTTTTTCCTATCAACTCATGGTGTGCGTAAAGGTTTAACTGATACGGCTTTAAAGACGGCAGAATCAGGATATTTAACTCGACGTTTAGTAGATGTTGCTCAGGATGTAATTGTTGAAGAGGAAGATTGTGGTACTGAACAAGGTTATTTAGTTAAGGAAATTATTGATGATAAAAATCAAACAGTTATTGAACGTTTATATGATCGAATTATTGGTCGTTTTGTTCATCAAGATGTTTATCATCCTAAGACTAAACAGTTAATTGTTGCTAGTGGTGAATTTATTGATGAAAGAATTGCTGATGCGATTGTTGAGGCTGAAATTAAAGAAGTTTCTATTCGTTCTGTATTCTGTTGTGAGTCTAAGCATGGTGTTTGTAAAAAATGTTATGGTAGAAATATGGCTACTAGTAAGATTGCTGAAGTTGGTGAGGCTGTTGGGATTATGGCGGCTCAATCGATTGGTGAACCTGGTACTCAGTTAACGATGAGAACTTTCCATACTGGAGGTGTTGCTGGTGCTGGTAATGATGATATTACTCAAGGTTTACCGCGGGTTGAGGAGTTGTTTGAAGCTAGAGCTAATATGAAGCATGTGGCAGTGATTTCTAAAATCGATGGTAAGATTGAGCGTATTTATAATAATGATTCTGGTTGTCAAGTAATTGTTGTTGAAAATAAAAATGAATCAATTGAACATATATTGCCACCAAATACTACATTGCGTTCATTCTTAAAAATTGGTAGTGTTGTTGAAGCTGGTGATAAATTAACAGAAGGACCTATTGATACTAAGGCATTATTGAATGAAACTAATAATATTCGTAAAGTTCAGACTTATATTTTAAAAGAAGTTAAAAAAGTTTATGAATCTCAAGGGATTGAAATTTCTGATAAGCATATCGAGGTTATGATTCGTCAAATGTTAAGACGAGTAGTTGTTGTTGATCCAGGTGATACTAATTTATCAGCTGGTATGCAAATATCTTTAGTTCGTATTAATGATATTAATGAAGATATGTTGCTATCTAATAAAAAACCTGCTCAATATCGTCCGGTTTTATTAGGTATTTCTAAGGCGTCAGTATTGACTGATTCATTCTTATCGGCTGCTTCGTTCCAAGAAACGACTAAGGTATTGACAGAAGCTTCGATTAAGGGTGAAGTTGATATTTTAAGAGGTTTGAAAGAAAGTGTAATTGTTGGTAAGATGATACCTGCTGGTACCGGTCATAATTCGATGCGTGAATCGTCGGATAAAGTTAATGCGTTGGCTTTAAAGTTGAAGGAAGAGCGTAGATTACGTAATTTAGTTGATGATCCGATTGATAGTTTGCCTGAGGCAGTAACCGGGGCTTTGACTAGTGAAGATATGTCTTTATTAGAAAAGTAATTTATTGATTTTTAGAGTCCAGTATTGCTGGACTCTTTTTGGAGGTTTTATGGTCAGAGAATTAACTATTTTAGAATATTCAAATTATATATTTCATTCAAAGCAAGTTAATTTTGTTTCTAGTGAATATATGCTAGATTATTTTTTGAAAGATGGACGTAAAATTCATTTATTGGGTTTAGTTATTGATGATAAAATTGTCGGTGCTGGTTTATTTGTTACTTATAAATTAAAAAAAGTTTTTAAAATAGCTAAGTGTAATCAAGGTCCAATTATCGATTTTTCTAATTTAGAATATTTAAAACTATTTATTTCAGGAATTAGAGACTTTTTTAAACAAAAGGGCTATTTGTTTGTTGAATTAGTGCCTAGTTTTGAAATAAGTAAGCGTGATATTGATGGTAATTTAGTGCAAGAAATTAATCGTGATTTAATTAAAAATTTAGAAATTGCTGGTGGCAAGCACCTAGGTTTTAATAACGGTTTTATTAATGGAGTTGGACGTTGGTTTTTTGTTAAAGAGTTAGATGATCAAGATTTATTATTAAAAAGTTTTGATAATCGTCATCGGCGGGCTATTAATCAAGCATTGAGTTTAGGTGTAAAGATTGTTGATAATAATCACGAATATTTAGCAGATTTTATTAATATGATGAATATGACAGCTCAAAGACATAAATTTAATAATCGTGGCTATAACTATTTTGATAGCTTACTAAAGTCTTTTAAAGATAATATTATTTTTAGTATTGCGATTTTAGATAAAGAAACTTATTTTCAACAATTAACTAATTTAAAAGTTGAATTGTCTAATCAAATCCAAAAATATTTAGATAATGATAAAAAAGCAGGTGTGGTTCAAGATTTAGAGCGTAGATTGTTAGATGTAAAGAATAAATTAGAATCAGTTGATCAGTTGTTTTTGGATCGTAAAGAATTAGTTTTAAGTGGAGCGATATTTGTGTATTATAATCATGAATTTGTTTATTTATTTGGTTGTTCTGATGATCAATATCGTCATTTTAAAGGTTCTACTTTATTGCAGTATCATGGCATGGTAAAAGCTTTGAGTTTAGGTATAAAGAAATATAATTTTTATGGTACGATGGGTAAATATTGTGGTTATGATGATGAGGGAGTTTATTTATTTAAGCGTAGTTTTGGTGGAAGAGTAGTCGAGCAAGCTGGTAATTTTAGAATAGCTTGTAATCGATTTTTGACTAAAATCTATAGTTTGTTTAGAAAATAGCTGTTAATAGTAAGAGAAAATGCCCCAAAAAAATTCAACATAAGCGGAAATACAATGATGTATTTTCGCTTATTCTTTTATTACTTAACTCGCATAAATTTTCTGATTGTGGGCTTGTTGTAATAGAAAAGATTGTCTTTTCCAACGATGATTCAATGGCGGAATATAATATTTTCTTGGTTTGGGTGCTTTAATTGTGATGTCAAACATTTGAGATACTTTCATATGTTTTTCAAATTCTTTTAATAAATAT
>JAEWIH010000148.1 GCA_023387245.1 Bacillota bacterium
TTTATTTGGCTGCTAAGTCTGGGGTTGCTGATCCTGAGATGAATTTAACTCTAAAGCGAGTGATTGCGCAGGCTAAGAGTAATCAAGTTCCTAGCGATGTAATTAATCGGGCGATTGAAAAAGCTAAGGGTGGTTCGACAGAGTCTTATGATGAAGCTGTATATGAGGGTTTTGGCCCTGGTAGTTCGTCATTAATTATAGATTGTTTGACTGATAACTTAAATCGTACTTTGGGAGATATTAGAACTTGTTTTAATAAGTGTCGTAGTAAATTGGGTGCTAGTGGTTCAGTGTCTTTTATGTATGATCATGTAGGTTTATTTGTTTTTGATTATGAAGGGGATAGTGAAAAATTATTGGAACAACTGCTTGAGGAAGATGTTGATGTTTTGGATTTTAGTGGTGATGATGGTGTTATCGAGTTGCGAGTTTCTCCGAATGATTTTCATGAGACTCGTTCGGTTTTAGATAGTATTATTGGTGAAGATAAGGAATATAAAGCTTGTGAAATTGCGAAAATTGCTCAAGAATTAGTTACTTTATCGGATCCTGAGGAGTTGGAACGATTTAAAAAATTAATTTCTATGTTAAATGAATTGGATGATGTTTCTAATGTTTTCCATAATGTTGATTTGAGTGAATAAAAGTTAGTTAAATTACTAACTTTTATTTTTTGTATATACTTTTTTTAAATTAGGTGTACAATATTTAAGGTAGTTTAAAGAGGTAGTTTTTATGAAGAGAATTCGTAGTATTAATATGTTGGAGGGCAGTTTAACTAAAAATATTATTTTATTTACTATTCCCTTAATTTTGTCTGGTGTTTTACAATTGTTTTTTAATGCTGCTGATATAGTAGTTGTTGGGCAATTTGCTGGTGATAATGCTTTGGCTGCGGTTGGGGCTACTAGTACGTTAATTAATTTATTGGTGAATTTATTTTTAGGTTTATCTGTTGGTGCTAGTGTGGTAATGGGGAGAAGTGTTGGTGCTAATAAGCGTGAGGATGCTACTGATACATTACATACTTCAATTGCGATTGCTTTTTATGGGGGGATTGCTTTAGTTTTTATTGGTTTTTTAGTTTCGAAACCATTTTTAATTATGTTAAATACTCCGCTTGAGGTTTTGAATTTGTCTGTGTTATACATGTCTATTTATTTTTTAGGTGCTCCGGCTAATATGGTTTATAATTTTGGTGCTGCTATTTTAAGATCTATTGGTGATACAAAAAGACCATTATATTTTTTGATTTTAGCGGGTATTGTTAATGTTGTTTTAAATTTAATTTTGGTTATTATATTTAATTTATCAGTTGCTGGTGTGGCGATTGCAACGATTATTAGTCAATATGTTATGGCGTTTTTAATAATTTTATCTTTAATGAAGTCTGAAGAAAATTATTTAAGATTATCACTAAAGAAAGTTAAGCTGCATTTTAGTAAGGTTATTGAGATTTTAAAAATAGGTATTCCTGCTGGGATCCAGGGGATTTTATTTAATATTTCTAATTTATTAATTCAGTCTTCGATTAATTCTTTTGGTAAAATAGTTGTTGCGGGTAATACGGCGGCTGTGAGTATTGAGGGTTTTATATATGTTATGACTAATTCTTTATATCAAGCCAATTTAACGTTTACGAGTCAAAATGTTGGGGCTAAGAAATATGAGCGTATTAATTCTATTTTGATTAGATGCTTATGTATAGTCTTTGTTGTTGGATTAGTTGGTGGTGTTGGTGCTTATTTATGTGGTAATGTGTTGTTAGGCCTTTATACTTTTGATAATGAAGTGATCCAATTTGGTATGATTAGATTGATGACAGTATGTTCTATGTATTTTTTAAATGGATTTATGGATACTATGGTTGGTTCTTTGCGTGGAATAGGGTATTCGACATTACCGATGGTTGTTACTTTTATTGGTATTTGTGTATTTAGAGTGTTTTGGGTATTGTTTATTTTTAGATTAAATCCTTCTTTGGAAATATTATATTTATCTTATCCATTGTCTTGGATTTTGACGGCTTCCATACATTTTATTAGTTTTATACTGGCTAAAAGACATTTTATGCGCAAAGTTGCGGTTGCTTATAATTAAAAATATAAAAGATAATTATGTTAATGAAATGATCCTATAATATTTGGGTGTCCTATTTCATTTTGCTAATTATCTTTTTATTTAGATTATATTGTGGTTTGTTTTATAATAAAAAACCATTTATCATTTAAGATAAATGGCGTTTGTTAATAATTATTTTTTAAATCCGTTAGGATTTTTCTTTTGAAAATTATATGCGTGGCGACACATATCAACTATATTATATTCTGCATGCCAGTTTAAAATGTTTTCAGCTTTTTTTGTATCAGCGAAACATTCTTTACTATCGCCTGCACGTCTTCCTACTATATTATAAGGTATTTTTAAATTATTAGCTTCTTCAAAAGCATGAATTATTTCTAGTACAGATGTACCGTTTCCGGTTCCTAAGTTAAAAGTATGGATTCCGTTTTTGTCATTTAAATAGTCTATTAAATCAACATGGCCTCTAGCCAGATCACAAACATGAATATAATCGCGGATACATGTTCCATCTTTTGTGTCGTAATCATTACCAAAGACGTTAAGATGTGGTAATGTACCGACGGATACTTGCGAAATATATGGCATTAAATTATTTGGTATGTCTTTGCTGACTTCTCCAATAATGCCACTAGGGTGGGCACCGATAGGATTGAAGTATCTTAATATACCAATAGCAACTTCTTTATTGACGATCACATAGTCATTTAAAATTTGTTCACAAAAAATCTTAGTATAACCATAAGGATTTAATGCTTTTCGGTTTTCGTATTCTTCTAAAAGCGGTGATGGTAGTTCGTTTCCGTATACAGTAGCTGATGATGAAAAAATAAAACTACGAATTTGGAATTTGTCAACAATTTTTAACATATTGATTAATGAATTTAAATTATTATCATAATATTCTAATGGTAAAAATACTGATTGACCTACAGCTTTTAGAGCGGCAAAGTGAATAATTGAATCAACATCGTGATTTTTAAAAACTTCTTCTACTTTATTATAATTACAAACATCAACGTTATAGAAAATAGGTTTAATACCTGTTATTTCTTGTATTTTATTTAATACTTCTATGTCGCTATTTATTAAATTATCTAAAATAATTACGTTGTGTTTTCTTTGGATTAAGTCTACTACGGTATGTGATCCAATATAACCACAACCACCTGTTACTACAATGTTCATTTGTGCTCCTCCTTAATTAATAATATACTATATTGATGTAATACTAGTCAAATTATTTGAAATAATATAAAATATATTAGGTAAGGAGTTTAATTGGTATGAATATTGGCGAAGAAGTCTTTATTCAGAGTTATAAGCATGATGGCAAATTACATAGAACTTGGTCTACTGGTAGTGTTATTTCTATTAGTGATGAGTGCTGGGTAATTATGACTTATAAAACTATGGTTATTGAGTCAAATGGTCGGATTTGGCAAACTAGAGAGCCGGCTGTTTGTTTTTTCTATCCTAATGAGTGGTATAACATTATTGCGATGATTAGGAAAAATGGAATTACGTATTATTGTAATGTGGCTTCTCCTTCGATATATGATGGTGAGGCGATTAAGAATATTGATTATGATTTAGATTTGAAGGTTTATCCTAGTGGTGAATATCATATTTTAGATGAAGATGAGTTTTTAATGCATGCGGATAGTATGGGATATAGTGATTCTATAAAAAAAATAGCTTATAGGTCTTTGAATAAATTGATTACAATGGCAGAAAATGGTGAATCACCTTTTAATGATGATGTAGTTTTAAAGTTTTTTAGAATGTTTTTGAGTAACCATTCTTGGAAAAAATAAATATTTTTTTAAATATTAAGTGTATTTTTATATTTAAGGAATTGGTTTAAGAGTTATTTGTATTAATTAATGGGAATAATAGAAAAGATTTTTTGTTTTATCATTAATATAAAGATGTTAAATTTTATTTTAATAATTAAGTGTATAAAATGATGTTCATTTACAAAAATAAGGTTGTTTGATTATTGTTTTTAGCTTTATTTTTATTAAATAATCTAGAAACGAATAAAAAAATGAAAAAAGTTAAAAAAAGGGTTGACAGACAACAAGTAAATGGGGTATTATAAGTGAGCGCTCGATGAGAGCGA
>JAEWIH010000095.1 GCA_023387245.1 Bacillota bacterium
ATATCGAACAACATTATTAGGAATGGTAGAAATTAATGATAAAAATGTTGCTAGTAGGCTAGCACATGATATTTTTATCGTAACTTATCAAGTACCTAAATTATTTTATTTAGAAAAAGAATGTCAATTATTTAGACAAATTTTTGAATCAGCTTTTATAGAATTAATAGATGATGGTCAACAGTTATTAAATAAAGCTAAAAAATATTAAAATACTATTTGAAAATTGAAAATGAACCTAGTTATTTGGACACTCAAATAATGTAGGTTCATTTTATTATGTCTAAATTAAAAAAGAAAGAAAAATTAAAAGGATTGTCACTTGTACAATCCTTTTAGGTTCAGTTTTTATATTAATTATTTCTTTTGTACATATTTTAATGAGTCGATTGTAACGGCAGCTATAATAATGATACCAGCAAAGACGAATTGTAAGTTAGCATCAATACCTAAAATCGTTAATGCATATGTTAATGCTGTAAAGATAATAACACCAACAACTACACCAGATATTTTACCAATACCACCAGTAAAAGAAACACCACCAACTACACAAGCAGCAATAGCATCCATTTCCCAACCTTGTCCATAAGCAGCACTACCAGAACCAACCATTCTCAAGCATTCTAACCAAGCACCAAAACCATATAATATACCAGCTAATATAAATGCGGCCATAGTAACTCTAAACACTGAAATACCAGAAACTGCAGCTGCTTCAGAATTACCACCAACAGCATATAAATACTTACCTAAACGAGTTTTATTCCATATAAACCAAATAACACAAATCGCAGCAAATGCCCATAAAATAATCGTCGGAAATGAACCAATTCTAGGAATAACCATTTGTGATATTTCATTTTCAATACCACCAAAAGATACGCCCATAGTTCCATAAGTAACTAAACCAAAAATAATTAACATGTTTGACATGGTAGAAATAAAGGGATGAATTTTATATTTAGCAGTAAAGAATCCAGCAACACTAGTAAATACAACCGAAAAAACAACACAAAGCACTAATGCCAATACTGCTCTAGACACTAAAGACAATGAAGTAAAATCAAAAATATGACCAAAAATAGAACCAGTATTAATCCCTTTATGCATAACTACAGTCGAAATAACCATATTCATACCAACAATCCGGCCAATAGTCAAATCGGTACCAGTTAATAAAATCAAACCAGAAACTCCAAGTGCCAAAAACATTCTTGGTGATGCTTGTTGTAAAATATTTAATATGTTATTAGTAGTTAATAAATGAGTATCTTTAATTATTGGAGCAATAGCACTTAAAAATATAAATACTAAAGTAATAACGATATATAAGCCGTTTCTTAAAAAGAATTCAGCACAATTAAAATTATATAAATATGAATTCCATTTTTGTTTTAATCTTTGTAAAAAAGTAAATCGCGAATTTCTTAATAAACCAATTAAATGGAATTTATGATTAATCGCCTCGAAACTGCGATCTTTATAAACTTGTAATTGTTTTTCATAAGCCATTTTAGCATCAAACCGTTTATTTTTATAAACATATTTTTCATCTTTAACTTCTTTATGATAATTAGGATCATTAGTATTAAGACTTTTTAAATTATTTTCATGATCATTTTTAAGTTCAACCAATGTTTCTTGATAATGTTTTTTAGCTAATTGTTTAAGCATTAAACAGTTTTGTTTTACTTTAACAACATAATCTTGGTGATAATGTTTATTTAAGTAATCTTCACCATCTTTAATTAATTTCTTAATAGCATCTTTATTTTGATTTTCAATTTCTTTAGCCTTTAAAATCTCTTTTTTCCACTGACTAATTCTCAATTTTTTCTCTTCAGTATTCAAAGCTTTATTTTCTTTAGTCAATTGAATTTTATTTTTAAGAATAATAATTTTTTCTTCACCCTCAGCTCTTAACTCATCAATTTGTTTTTGAATATTCTCCAGGTAATCATCAATTGGTTTAAGTAATGCTATTTCTTCCTCATTACTTAATGTAACATCTAAATGCTTATTCATAACATCCTCCTACATATATTTAGCACTTAAGCGCAATAATTCTTCTTGATTTGTATCTTTTGTATTAACAATTCCAGCTAAACGACCATTAGACATAACGCCTATTCGATTAGTAATACCTAAAATCTCAGGCATTTCAGAAGAAACAATAATAATAGTTTTACCTTCTTTAGCCATTTTAATAATGAGCTCATATATTTCATATTTAGCACCAACATCAATACCACGCGTTGGCTCATCCATCATAAATACCGCAGGATTTCTTTCTAGCCATTTACCAAAAATAACTTTTTGTTGATTACCTCCCGACAATGATGTAATCATATCATCAGGCCCCATGCACTTAGTTTTCATGATTTTAATTTCTTTTTCAGTCGCACTCCGCATTTTATCATTTGATAAAGCAGGTCCAGTTTTATAACGATTTAAATTAGTTAAGCAAGTGTTAAAAATTAAATTACCCTTTAAAAATAAACCATTGGCTTTTCTTTCCTCAGTAATTAAAGCAAATCCATGATCCATTGCATCTTTAGAATTATTAAAATTCATTAACTTACCATCATAATATATACGACCAGAAGCACGAGAACGAATACCAAAAATAGTTTCTAGTAATTCGGTCCTACCTGCACCAACAAGACCATATAGTCCAAAAATTTCACCTTCCTTAATATCAAAAGTAATATTTTGTAAATAAGGTTCATATTTAGTAGAAATATTTTTAATTTCTAAAATAGTTCTTCCTGGATTATTATCTACTACCGGGAAACGATTATCTAATGAACGACCAACCATCGCAGAAATTAAATTATCCATAGTAGTTTCAGCAATTGGCTTAGTCAAAACTAATTGTCCATCACGCAACACTGAAACTTCATCACATATTTTGAATATTTCATCCATTTTATGAGAAATATAAATAATCGAAATCCCTTTAGCAGTTAATTTTTTAATAATCTTAAATAACATAATTACTTCTGGTTCAGTTAGTGAAGAAGTTGGTTCATCAAGCACAATAATTTTAGAGTCATAAGAAATAGCCTTGGCAATTTCAACCATTTGTCTTGCTGATACTGACATATGTCTCATATGTACTGTAAGATTAATTGTCATATCCAAGCTTCTAAATAAATAAGCAGCTTCACGTTTCATACGTGCTTCATCTATCAAACCTGCAGCTGTACGTGGATATCGACCTAAATATAAATTATCGATAACACTACGATCTAAGCATTGATTTAATTCTTGATGCACCATCGCGACACCATTTTCTAATGCCTCTTTTGGGCCAGAAAAAGAAATAGGGTGTCCATTTAAAAAAATTTCGCCTTCATCTTTATGATAAATCCCAAATAAACATTTCATCATTGTCGATTTACCAGCACCATTTTCACCCATAAGACCCATAACCGTACCTTTTTTAATATCAAGATTAACTTGATTTAAAACTCGATTACGCCCAAAAGATTTAGACATTCCTCTTATCGATAAAATATTTTCATCTTTTCTTTCTGACATTTCTTATCTCCTTTAATACAAAGTAAGGAGGAAAGCTAACTTTCCTCCTATTTAAAATCTTAATTTTTTATTAAATTATTGATTTAAAATTTGAGTATATGATGCAGCATTATCAGTCTTAACCATATTAATTGCATAAGCATCAAATTCACTAGGATTACCTAAACGATTAGTAATATTAGCTTCAGTTTGGCCATCACCAGCCACATATTCAACTTTTAAGTTTAATAATTTTTCATATTTTTCAAGTAATGGCTTGTAAGTAGAATTCAAGAAGTTATCTGCAGAATTATAAATACTTAACCAAACTTTCTTAGCAGCATGTTTAGTATCATCTAACTTATTAGAAACTGGTTTGAAAGTAGCAGTTGAATCTAAGAAGTCTTTGTAGTTATCAGCAGTAATAGCTAAGTTTAAAGCATAGAATGAACGTTCTTCAGCAACATATTTGTAATCTTTATCAGTTAATACGTTACCAGCATCATCAGCCTTAGCAATACCATTCATAACGTCTTGACCATCCAATAAGTTTCTTAACACTTTTAATGTTAAATAAGCTTGAACGTCAGCATGTTGAGAAATAGTTCCACCAAAACCTTCTTCAATAGCCTTAACAGCATCAGCATTAGCATCATATCCAAAAGTAGGAACTTTGTTAGCTTTTGACCAGTTATTAAACATAGCCATACCCATACCATCATTATTTGAAATAACTAAATCAATTTGATCACCAAATGAAGCAGTCCATGTACCTAGAGTATTACCAGCAGTAGCAGCATCCCATGTAGCACCAGCCGCATTCTTCATTTCTTGAGAAGCAATTTCACGAATTACTAAATCATCAACTTTACCATCTTTAACAACAGCAGATTTACCATCTACGTTAGTACCAACTGGTTGGAAGTTAATTTGACCATCTTTTTCAACAGCAGTACCCAATGCCTTACGAACACCAATTGTACGAGCTTTTGAATCGTTATGACCGATATCACCAATTGCTAGAACGTAAGAAACAATACCATCTTTATTACGATCGATTGCATCTTTATGTTTTTTGATATATTCAACAATCATTTGTCCTTGTAATTCAGCACCTTGATTAGCATCAAAACCTACATAGTAAGTTTTATCATTGAAACCTAATGCTTCTTTATCTAAAGCACCTGTAGAACTATTAGATGGTTGACGATTATACCATACTAACGGTTTTTCCTTATTAGCTACTTTTTTGTCTTCTGGCTTAGCATCACCATTCTTATCAGAAGTAGTAGATGTGCCACCACCACAAGCAACAAGAGCAAAAGTTAAAACCAATATCATTAAAATAGATAAAAACTTTTTCATATTTCCTCCTTGTTTTACCTAATTCTATTCTATCAAATACTGTAAACGGTAACAAGGCTTTTGCCTGTTTTTTTTATTAAAAATTAAAAATTTAGACTAAATTATTTTATATCCACCAACCGGTCTCACATTAACAACAAAACAACAATCATCTCCAAAATAAGCATTCATAAGCTTAATATAACTATCTAATTCATCATCACTAACAATAGCCTGAATCGTACCCTCAAAACCACCACCATGAACTCTATATGCTCCTTTAGTCAAAAATGTTTCACTCAAAGCTAGTGCCAAAGCTAAATTTTGAACTTTAGGCTTAGTCGATACCGAAATATTTTGTAAATATTTAAAAGATGAATTCCCGCTTTTTTTCATTAACTCAAGCATTTTATTTATATCTTTATTTTTAAGAGCCAACACTTCTTCTTCAACTAATTTATTTTCATTTAAAACATGTAAAGCTCTTAAAATTGCTCGATCATTAGCAATAGCAGTGCGTAATTTAGGTATTTCATTAATAAAATCCTCCAAACTAATATCACTAATTACTTCTTTATTAAACAATTTAGCTAAAGATTTGATTTCAGTAGGAATAGCTCCATATTCATCACTTAAATTAGCATGATCGCCTTTAGTATTAACTAAAACTAGATTATAGCCATAATCTTTAAAATTAAAATCTATTTTTTCAACTATTGGATTAGTCGGATCTTTAAAGTCGATATGAACAAAACCACCAACACTAATAGCCATTTGATCTAAAAGTCCGCATGGTTTTTGAAAATAATGATTTTCAGCATATTGAGCAATTTTAGCAATCTCAACAGCATTAATTTTACCTTCATTAAATAAATGATTAAATATTTCAGCAATTAATACTTCAAAAGAAGCACTAGAACTTATTCCAGAACCCATTAATACATTACAATGGCCTAATCCTTTAAAACCACCAATCTTATATCCAAGTTGTTTAAAACGAGCAGCAATACCTCTAATTAATGCTTCGCTAGTATGCTTTTCATCTGGGTTGATATCTAAGTTATTCAAATCAACTTTTTTAATATTAAAACCAATAGTTGTATAATCGACAATTAAATCAGTACTTTTAGTTACTAAACAAATATTATCCATATTTACTGCAGCAGCGATAACTTTACCATGTTGATGATCGGTATGATTACCACCAATTTCACTTCTACCAGAAGCTGACAACAATTGATAGTCACCGTCTCCGAATTTATTTAAAGTAGCATCTACTAAGTTAAGATAACGTTCTTTAATTTTATTTAAATCATTATCAACATTTATATAAATCAATTGTTGATCGAGTTGATTGCTTAATAAAGTTTTTTTAATTTCTGATAATAACATAATTTAAATCCTTTCAATTATATATTTAATATAGTGCTTAACCAACTTATTAGCTAATAGTATTGGTTTTTTAAAATCAGTATAGTTAATACTATTAGGATAATATTGACATTCTAAAGCTATTCCTCGATGTTTTTTTCTTAAATAATTACCCGTATATACATGCATATCAGGTAAATCGCTACGGACACTTAATACTAAATCATTATAAGATAAAATAGCTCTTAAATCATCGTCTGAATTTTCAAATATATAATTATGATCCAAACCATTAGCCAGTAATAAATTAGGATGTTGTAATTGGAAATTATCTTTAATTTTAGTTGGTTTTCTAAAATCGAAACTAGAATCAACATTATTAGTAGTTGCTAGTGTTAATCCGTATTTATCAACTAGTGAAAAATGGTTAGTAGGTATTTTTAAATAGTGATTAAGAATAGTATCATCACATAAATTAAAATAACTATGATTAGTAATATTAAAAATCGTATCTTGATCGCTAATACCTTCAATTTCATATATTAAATTATTATCCATTAAACGATAGGTAATTACTAAATCAAGATTTCCTGGAAATCCTTCTTCTAAGTGACAAGAATGATAAAAAAGGCTAAGACTATCATTAGTATGTTGTTTGATAATAAATTCTTTTTTCATAAAACCATCTTTACCACCATGCAAAGAATTGGGTCCATTATTGATAATACATTGATATTGTTGATTATTAATTTTAAATTTTCCATCTTGAATTCTATTAGCATTCCTACCAATAGTTGCTCCTTAGGCTTCATTAATATTTTCTAAATATTGATTAACATTTTCGTTATTCAATACACAATTATGTCCAGT
>JAEWIH010000113.1 GCA_023387245.1 Bacillota bacterium
ATTGAAAATAAAGCCATTAACTATACTCCAGCTCTTAATGGCAATGATATTCATTTAACTATTAATAAATCGATCCAAGAATCATTACAAGCCGCTTTTGCTTCTACTAAAAATAACATTAAAGCAACTAATATGTTTGGGGCAGTTATGGAAGTAGAAACAGGAAAAATTGTTGCATGGGGACAAATGCCTGATTATAATGTCAAAGATATTGAAAATTCAGTATTTATTAATTATGGCATCGATGCCTTATTTGAACCAGGATCAACTTTTAAAGCATTTACTTATGCGGCTGCGATTGATAGTGGTAATTATGATGAAAATATAAAATTTAATTCTGAACCATTTTATATCGGATTAGGAAAAAAAAGAGAACCTTATCGTTCTGAAGTTGTAACTAATCATGGCATAATTAGAAACGCCTTAAATCGAACATGGGGCTATATAACTTATGATGAAGGCTTTAAATATTCTAGTAATGTTGGTACTGCTTCTTTATTAGTTAAAATGGGTTCTACTACTTTTAGAGATTATATTGAACGCTTTGGATTTTTAAATACTATTAATACTGATAGATTGACAACAAAAGCCGGAAATATTAATTATACATGGCCTATTGAAAAACTTAATACTACATTTGGACAAGGGATTACAGTTAATGTATTACAAATGTTACAAGGATATTCAGCCATTTTAAATGATGGTAAAATGATGAAACCTTATTTCATAGATCAAATTACTAATGCCCAAAATGATGTTATATATCAAGCTAAAAGTCAAATAGTAAGTCAACCAATTAAGCAATCTACTTCTCAAAAATTAATTCAGTTAATGCGTCGCTGTGTTACCGATAAGGATGGTTTTTGTAAAATGTATGATATTGATTCTAGTGAAGTCATTGCTAAAACTGGTACTTCGCAAATAGTTATTGATGGTAAATATTCTAAAGAACAATATATTACATCAGTAGTAGCAGCCTTGCCTGCCAAAGACCCTAAAGTCGTTTTATATTATGGTTTTCAATCAACTTTAGATGAAGCTTTATATAAAGATAATCGTGAAGGGATTAGAAGTTTATTAAGAACAATGGCTATTTATTATGATCGTAATGAAAAAGCTAGTGAGAAAGATAAAAAAGGGGTATCAGTAGTAGAAGTTCCTAATTATATTAATCATAGTTTAGATTTTAGTAAAAACATATCTAGTGAAAATAAAGTTAATATTGTAATTTTAGGTGATGGTAATCAAATTATTAAACAATTGCCATTGTCAAATGAACAAATGTTAAATAATCAAAAAGTATTATTATTAACCGATTATTCAAAACTTAAAATGCCGAATATGTTAGGTTGGAGTTTAAAAGATGTTACTAATTTTTATGCTCTAACAGGCATTGAAATTATTACTGTTGGTAATGGTAGTGTAGTTAGTCAAAGTATTGATGCAGATGCTGATTTAAATGATGTCTCATCAATAAAAGTAGTATTGAGGTAATATATGGGAATGATAGGAAATAGTATAATCGCATTTTTAATTTGTTTTAGTATCGGATTAGTATTATATCCACTATTTATTAAATATTTAAATAAAAAATTAATTTTACAAATAGTCAGTGAATATGCGACTGAAGAATTTAAAAATAAAAAACAAGTGCCTATTTTTGGCGGAGTAATATTTATTTTATTAACAATTATAATGACAGTGATTAGTAATTTTATTTTAAATAATCACTCAGTTACAATATACATATTTTTATTTACTCTATTCATTTATTTTTTAATTGGTTTTGTTGATGATTATCGAATAATAAAATATTCTAAAAATGATGGCCTTAAAGAAAAACATAAATTTTTGTTACAAATTTTTTCAGCCGCAATTATTTTTATTTTATTTAATAATCAATTATCAGTAACTATATTTGGTATACAATTACCATTAATTATTACTATTTTATTTGGTTGTTTTATGATGTCAGGTTTTTCCAATGCGGTTAATATTACTGATGGCATCGATGGTCTTAGTAGTAGTAGTGTTAGTTTAAGTTTTTTTATATGGTGGTTAATTATTGTTATAAGTAATCAACATAGCGAACTACTAATTCCCATTAGTTGTTTAGTTGGTGGACTAATTGCTTATTTTACTTATAATGTTAAGCCGGCTAAAATCTATATGGGAGATTGTGGTTCATTAGCATTAGGAGCTGGCTTTATGATCATTGGCTTTATGCTAGATTTGTCATTGTTAGCGGTATTGATTGGTATAGTTTTTGTATTAGAAACTTTATCAGTAATGATTCAAGTTTTTAGTGTTAAAGTATTTAAGAAAAAAGTCTTTTTATATACTCCAATTCATTATACCTTTACATTAAAGGGATATAGTGAAAATCAAGTAGTTTTATTATTTAATTTAGTTGGTTTGATTGGTGGTATATTAGCGCTAATAATAGTGGTGTGGTTAAAATGATGAAAAAATATGCTATTTTAGGAGCTGCTCGCTCAGGCGAATCTTTGGCTAAATTTTTAATAAAACATAATCAAGAAGTAACTTTATTTGATGATAAAAAGTCAAAATATTTACCATTACAAGCTTTTAATGAAAATGATTTTGATGTAGTAGTTAAAAGTCCTGGAATCCCTAATGATCATCCAGTATTATTAAATCATAAAAAATTTTTATATAGTGATATTGAAATTGTAAGTCAATATATGCCCGGTACTAATTTTTTAGCAATTACTGGTACTAATGGAAAAACAACTACTTCTACTTTATTGGCCCATTTGTTATGTGCGAAATTAGGCGGTAATGTTGGTATTGGATTGGCTGATGTAGTTAGCGATGGTGATGTTGTTGTTGAGGTTAGTAGTTTCCAATGTGAAGGATTAGAAAATTTTAAACCACATTTAGCAGCATTACTAAATTTAACACCAGATCATTTAGATCGTTATTTATCGGTTGAAGAATATTATTTATCAAAATTTAATTTGTTTAAAAACATGAATGAAAATGACTATTTGATTGTTAATGGCGATGATATAAATATTAAAAGATTGATAAAGACCAATGATTTAAAATGCCAAATAATTTCAGTTTCTTTAAAGAATAATGATTGCCAAGTTTATTTAAAAGCAGGTAGCGTGTATTATTTAGATACTTGTTTATTTAATCTTTGCGATCTTAACTTAATTGGTGAACATAATTTGTTTAATGCGATGGTTGCAAGTACAATTGCATATTTAAATGGACTTTTGCCACAAAATATTCAAAAGAAGTTAAAACAATTTAATGGTATCGAGCATCGAATGGAAAAGTTTTTTGAACATAATGGGGTTATTTTTATTAATGATTCAAAAGCGACTAATCCAGAAGCGAGTGAAGTAGCAATTAAATCTTTTGAAAAAAACGTTCATTGGATTTTAGGTGGTTATGATAAACATACTAGTTTTGAAATTTTGAAAAAATACGGCGATCGTGCTAAATATATTTATGTTTTTGGACAAACAAAAAATCAACTACATTCAGTTTTTCCTAAAAGTTGTATTTATGATAATTTAGATCAAGTTTTAAATGCTGTTGCTAATAATGTTAGTAATGGTGATGTAGTTTTATTTTCACCAGCTTGTGCCTCTTTTGATCAATTTATTGATTATAATCATCGAGGCATATATTTTAAAGAAAAAGTTAAAGAGATTTTTAAATGATATATAATAGATACATTTTTAAGGGGTGATTAATATTAAAAGTTTAATGCTGATTGTTGTATTCAATTTAATGTTTAGTATTTTAAATTATAAATTCGATTTAATTGACTTTGTTCCATTTGTGATGTTTACTAATCGTATTCAAAGATCGTATTTTGCTGATAATATTTTTTCGCATATTAATGAATTTAGTCGTATTAATCTTTTGATTTCTCGTAAAATCGAGTATGAACAAGATTATGATATTGGTCGCTATCGTTATTTAGGTATTAGTCCTCAAGTACAAGAAACTACTTTTTGGTGTGCTCCTGCTACATCGAGCATGCTTTTAAGTTTTTATGGTGTTGATTATTCACAAACAAAATTATCGACATTAATGGATACTAAATTACCTTTTGGTACTCATAATCAAAACGCGATTACAGTGATTAATAATATTTTAAATTTAAATAATGTTGAAAAAAATTATAATTTAGTTACAGTTAAAAATGGCGATACTCTAGATTATGACAAATTTAAAAGCGATTTTTATATGGCGATTAATAAAGGGAATCCAGTTTATTTAACCCTTGATTTAACTAAAATTTCTGATACTCGAAAAGGTGAGCATAATGTTTTAGGTATTGGTTATGTTATGGATAAAAATAATGAGAACATTAAATATATTATTATGTATGATCCTTCAAGCGTAGTTTTTAATTCAACCTATGGTTCTTTAAGGATTATGAAAGTTAATACTTTACTTGATTCTTTATCTATGAGTATAGAACCTAATTATGCTTATTAATTTATAAACTCAGCTGATATTTTTTAATATAAATATCGGCTTTTTTAATTATTATTAGTATAGTAATGTAACATCGTCAATTGGATCAAAAGATTATACAATCAAAACATTAGTTTTTAATTCAAAAATATTCTGTTGTTTTGTGGCTATATCTAGTGTATAATTTAGATACAAGAAAGGGGTATATTTTATGCAAATAGTACCTATGAGAGAACTAAAAAATACTGTCGAAATTGAAAAACGATGCAGAGAAGAGAATGGTCCTGTTTATGTAACAAAAAATGGTTATGGTTGTCTTGTTGTCATGGACATTGAGTATTATGAAAAGACCATGAAAAAAATAGTTGAGGCCAAACAAGTCTTAGCAGGTCTTTTAGATATTAAAGAAGGTCGTATAATTGAAGGAGAAAGTGCTATTAACGATATAAGAGCTAAATATGGCCTCTAAATTTTCTTTTAGATTAACTTCTACTGCAAGAAATGATTTAGATGATATTGTTGCTTATATTTCCTTAATCTTATCTAATCCGCAAGCTGCCACTAATTTTTTAAATAAATTTCAAAATGCGGTTAATGAGGTCTGTTGTTTTGTAGAATCCGGTCCGATTGTAGATAACGAATTTTTGATTGGATCAAATGTCAGAAAAAAACTAGTAGGAAATTATATTATGTATTATCTTTTTAACATAGAACAAAAAATGATTTATGTTGTTCGTATTGTTTATAGTAAAAGAAATATCGACGATATTATTAGAAATTTAGATATGCAAAATTTATGACTTTAACATAAAGAAACAATGGATTATTATATCCAATTTGAAAGTTAATACTTTACTTGATCCTAATTATGCCTATTAATTTATATAATCAGCTGATATTTTTTACTATAAATATCAGCTTTTATTCTATATGGCCAACATATTGACTTTTTAATAGAAAGGACTATAATTTTATAAAGTTATATATTTGGATTTTATGAATTTAATTTCTAAGTATAAAAAAGAAAGGGGAAAATATGATAAAACAAATTGCTAGTAGTTTAAGAGAATATAAAAAATATGCGATTAGTACATTGTTTTTAGTAACTATGGAAGTAGTTTTAGAATGTATAATACCTTTTATTATTGCTTTATTAGTAAATGAAGTTAAAGATGGTATGGACATTAATTTAGTATACCGCTATGGTTTGATTCTTATCATTATGGCTTTATTATCATTATTATTCGGTTCTTTAGCAGGTATTACTTGTTCAATGGCTAGTTGTGGCTTGTCTAAAAATTTGAGAAAAGATATGTTTTATAGCATTCAAGATTTTTCATTCGAAAACATTGATAAATTTATGGCATCTTCATTAGTTACTAGAATGACTACTGATATTATGTTCGTTCAATTTGCGTTTATGATGATTATTAGAAATGCGATTAGATCACCATTAATGATGATTTTTTCCTTTATTATGTCATTTATTATGGGAGGTAAAATGGCATTGATTTTTTTATTTGTTTTGCCATTTTTATCTTTTTGTTTATTTTTAATAATTAGAAAAGTTATTCCTTTGTTTCGAAATGTTTTTAAAAAATATGATACTCTAAATCAATCTATTCAAGAAAATATTAAAGGTATTAGAGTTGTTAAAACATTTGTACGTGAAGATTATGAATGCCAAAAATTATCCGCAACAGCTGAAGATATTTCTCGTGATTTTGCAAGAATTGATCGAATTTTAGCCCTAAATAATCCTATTATGCAATTTTGTATTTATATAGTAGTAGTATTTGTTTTAACCGTTGGTTCATATGTAATTATTACTTCTAATGGTTTAGAATTAAATGTTGGTCATATTTCTTCATTGATGGCTTATAGCTTTATGATGTTAAGTAGTTTAATGATGTTTTCGATGGTATTTGCTGCATGTATTATGTCATTAGCATCAGTAAAAAGAATTAGTGAAGTATTAAGTGAAAAAAGTTTATTACTAAATCCTAAAAATCCTATTTATGAAATTAAAGATGGCAGTATTGATTTTAATAATGTTAATTTCAAATATGCTAAACAAGCTAAGAAAAATGTGTTAGAAAATATCGATTTACATATTAAATCTGGTGAAACAATCGGAATTATTGGTGGTACTGGTTCTTCTAAATCGTCTTTAATTCAATTAATTCCTCGTTTATATGATGTAAGTGAGGGAAGTGTTTTAGTTGGTGGAGTTGATGTTAGAAATTATGATATTAATGCTTTGCGTGATCAAGTAGCAATCGTCTTACAAAAAAATGTTTTATTTTCTGGAACGATTAAAGAAAATTTACGTTGGGGTAATCCAGATGCTAGTGACGAAGAATTAATATTTGCTGCTAAGCTAGCCTGTGCCGATGAATTTGTTTCTAGTTTTAAAGATGGCTATGATACATATTTAGAACAAGGTGGTTCTAATTTATCTGGTGGTCAAAAACAAAGATTATGTATCGCTAGAGCTTTATTAAAAAAACCTAAAATTTTAATTATGGACGATTCGACTAGTGCAGTTGATACTAAGACTGATGCTAAAATTCGTAAAGCAATGCGTGATTATATTCCTCAAACTACCAAAATTATTATTGCTCAAAGAATTGTATCAATTGAAGATGCCGATCGAATTTTAGTATTAGAATCAGGCAAAATACAAGCGATTGGTAGTCATCAAGAACTTTTAGAATCAAATGAAATTTATCGAGATTTATATGAATCTCAAAGTAAGGTAGGTGAGCAACTTGGCGAATAAAAAACATAATATAAAAAAAGGAACTTTTAAACGTTTAATTAAAACACTATTTAGTTTTTATCCAATTTTATTACCAGTAACTTTGTTATGTATAGTTATTAGTGCCATTGTCTCTTCAGTCCCTTCAATTTTTATGCAAAAAGTTTTAAATGTTATTGAAATGAATGCTAGTTTAGGAGATTGGCAAAAGGCTATGC
>JAEWIH010000121.1 GCA_023387245.1 Bacillota bacterium
ATTATTAGTTTCATTAGCTTCACTAACAATACCATTAATATCATCTTTATTAGCAACATTAATTCTATCAATATATTGTCGTTTTTCAATATTTGAAAGTACTTCTAAATCTCTAACTTTATTTTTAGCTTCTTCGCGAGCGCTATTTAGTTCATTAGCCTTATCAACAATACTACTTATAGCACTTCGATTATTAGCATCATTTATTCTTTGTTTATATTCTTTTTTCTCAGTTTCGGTTAGAGAATTCATGCCCTTAATTGATTCTTTAGCCTCATTTTTATTAGAAGTTAATACAGCATTGTTATATACAATTGTAATATCCCTATATCCAGCATCACGATTAGCTTCAATACTAGTAGTATCACTTTGTCCATTAATTACCTTTTCTTTACTTGCGTTTACTACCTCATCAATTTGTCTTATATACTCGCGCTTTTCTTCTTCACTTAATGACTTAGCATTCTTGTTGATTCTATCATTTATTTGTAGTTCAAATATTTCTATTTTATCAATCGCATCTTTTTTATTAGTATTAACACTCTCAGCTTCATTTATTATCGGATCTATCTCTTCATTATTAACACTATCGATTTTTTTTATATATTCTTCCTTTTCGCTATTAGATATATAATTTAGTCTTTGAATTTTTTCTTTCGCAATCTCACGATTACCTTTAATAAGCAGTTCATCAAGCTCATTAAGCATAGGGGGAATTTCTATATCTAATTCTTTTAAATAATATGTTTTCTTTCTATTTATAGTATTTTTAGCTTTATTATAGATATCATCAGCTTTTTGTACTAATTTTTTAATAAGTTCTTTACTAATAGTATTATCCTTTTCAAAAGCTTGCTTAACCTCATTATATTTTTGAGTTATTAGTTCTAAAAATGGTGATCGAGCAATAACATCACATTCTACGCAAAATGAATTAGTTTGATCACCGTCAACATCAACCACAGATGTTACATCAAAACTTGGCCAAATACTAGCAACATCTTTACTAGCAAAATACGCTACCGCTTTAGGGTATGTATGCATAAGTTGTTCTTTGGTAAAAGGGGCTGAAAAAATACCTCTAGATGGTGGTGTTACATCTCCAATATTTTTTAGATTTTTAAACTCTTCCAAGCCTCTAAAATCATCAAAAACTTCACTAATTTGTTCTGCCGAAAAAAATATCGGCGCTAAATCATCAGTCCATAATTCTCTAATCTCTAATGCCTGTTCTTTAGTAATAGTTATACCATCAGTACATTGATCATAATGCTGATCTGAGGTACAGCCAGGATTAGCGTCTAAATAATCTTGTAACCAAGTAGGTTTATCCAAAGAATATTCTAATCCTGCAATAACAAATTTACCTATTACAACATTATTATCCTTAGCATTAATATAACTTGGTTGATATAAAGTTATAACAACAATACTCCAAATTAATAAAATATTTAACAATTTTTTCATTAATAATATGCTCCAATCTATAAAAATGCGTGCCGTGTTATTATACAATGTTGCCCCCCCCTCGTCAATATTTTAAACATTATATCATTGTATTTTTATATTATAATTTATAATTAAAGTCTATAACCTTAAAATCTAGAGCGATTACTTTTATTATTCAATTAAAAAATGATAAAAAACGATCCAATTATGAAATATTATTCACAAACGAATCGTTTTATTATAGGCGATTTTTAATAATTATAATTAAAATTTAGTTTATAAATTAACATTAATAAATTTCATCTCAAAGCGATTGTTTCTACTATTACTAATATCATATTGACCCATTAATAATTTAAAATGATCATCAATAACAATTAACTTAATCGCTGCATCCTCAGGCTTATATCTAAATAAATAGACTAACTCATTCGCCAAAGTAGGATCTGCTTCTATTTTTTTATTAACATAATCTAACATGCGATCAACTCTAGCAAAATTACCTAATTCCTCGTCAGAAAAATTAGTCAATTTCTTGCCATAAACAAAAGATTTAAGACGATTAGTAATATCATCAACATTTAATCCATAGGCCATCAATAAAGAATTTTGATCTAAAACACTACCACTCAACATATCAATAGCCAAGGCACTTTCATATACATTTTGACTAGTAAATTTATTGGAATGACCATATTCAGCGCGAGAAATAAATAACATCACATTCCCTTTAATGTGCAAAGAAATTGATTGATTAATAAAATTAAACAGATTTTCATCATAGCTTTTATTAACAATGCTCTGATATCTATTAACGACAAAAGCTAACCATTCCTTTGCTACTCGATTTAAATTCTCTGCCAAAACCTCATTATCAGAAGTGAAATTTAAAACTGAAATGCCTGAACTAATACCATCAACACTAACTCGAGGTAATGACTCTATTTGATAACTAAAAACCCCTTCTGGTAAATGATTAACTATTTTAGAAAAACGATCACGATTTCTATCAACAACAAACCGAACCCCTAAGTGATTAGCTAATTCTTGATCATATTCTAACAAAAACTCAACCTTGCTCAAATTGCTTAAATATTGTTTTTGTCTAGGAACAAGCCTTAAGGTATCTAACAATAGTGTCCTAGTCAATGTATTTTCAACCTCTTTATCATCTAAATACTTATTCAAACTATCAAAATTTTCTATAACATTAACAATACCATAACCATTAGTACCACTAAATTTAATATCAAAAAAGTCTGTAACATCAATAGTTTTATAATTCAGTTTGGAAGAACAACCACTAATAGCCAATAAAAAAATTAAAATAAGTAAAAACTTCTTCATTTCACATTTAATCCTATCTTGTTTAATTGCTTAATCGCAAAATAAACATCATCACCACTAGGTTGCCCCTTGATTACAACACAATTATCATCCAAATCAATAAAATACTCAAATCTCACATACTCAAAAGCATCCTCAATTTCACGAACCAATTCATCATTTAATTCTTGATAAATATTTAATATCCTTTTCACACTATCACCACTATAACTATAACACAATCCATTACTTAATTAATATAAAAAGTAACCATTGTTACTAGAACAACGGTTACAGTTTGACATATTTAGTTTTTAGTCTACCAATAAAATATTTAACGCCACTTCCATCATATTTGTAAATGATTCTTGACGTTGTTGAGCAGTAGTTTCCTCATGAGTAATTAAAGAATCAGAAACAGTCAATAAACAAGCAGCATTTTTACCTAAATAACGAGCATTCGCAAACAACGCAAAACTTTCCATTTCTGCCGCTAAACAACCTTCATTTTTATGTAATTCACGAATATCCAAGCCACTTTCATTATAAAATACATCACTAGAATGAATAATACCCTCAACTAACTTAACACCAACTCGCTCAGCCGCAGCTCTTAGTTTTTGATTAGTAACACTCGAAGGTAATTGTACTTCTTCGCTATATCCAAACGCTTCTTTAGCATAAGTAGATTTTGAATAGCACCAGTAGCCAAAATTGTATCAAATAATTTTAGATCAGCAGTATAAGCACCACACGATCCTATCCGAATAATAGTATCAACATTATAAAACTTATATAATTCATAAGAATAAATACCAATACTAGGCATACCCATACCCGAACCCATTACTGAAATTCTTTTTGACTTATAAGTGCCAGTAAAGCCATACATACCACGCACATCATTAAACATCACAACATCTTCCAAAAAATTATCCGCAATAAATTTAGCCCGTAACGGATCACCAGGCATTAAAACTATACTAGCAATCTCATTATCTTTTGCTTTATTATGAGGTGTAGCCATAATTTAAATTTCCTCCTATTAATTTACTTTCATTATAACTGATTTTAACTTTTTTGAAAATAATACAATTGATGAATTATCGTTAATTATGGAATCAGGAAGTTATTATGTATTAATCTTTCGAGGCGTATTTAGACAATAAAAGCTTAAATACTTAACTCATTTTAGCTTAAATTGATACATATTTTATAAAAATACTAACTATGTGTATATGCTAACCAACAACATATTATTAGGAATATTACATCTGGAATAATTACTAGTGGCCATAATAATTGATAATTTTTACGCTTTTTCATATCATATAAACAAAAACAACTTGAACCCACAAGCAACCCTAAAGGAGACAAGAATCGATTAATATGAAGTAAAGTTATAGAGATTATAAGTCCTAAAACTGTAGTAACAATGTTTACAATAGTTCTTTCATCCATAAATTATTACTACCATTTTAAGTAACTGGTGTAAGTATCTACATATCCTGTAAAATCAGAATTTTTATATGTTGTAACAACCGTTTTCATACACATTCCAGAGACATATGTATTTGAAATATAGTATGCTCCTTTATAT
>JAEWIH010000134.1 GCA_023387245.1 Bacillota bacterium
ATTGAAAACACACATAAAACCAATAACAAAACTTTCAAAATTCTATTCATATTTTCCCCCATCTTGATTTTTTTGAATTTTTAAAATCTCATTAAATTGAAATTTGTTGATAAATGCGTATGTTTAAAATCTTTAAATACAAATTTTAAATAGATTGTTCAAATTGATTACTTCTTTATCTTCTATTATATTTTAATTGTATTACATTCATTAAAAAAATACAATTAATTTTAAACAACTATAATTATAAAAGTTAAAATAAGATTACCCAAATTGTTACAAATATATTGTTACACTTTGTATCAATTAAGGGAATCTTTTTTGTATAAAAATAGGGGTATAGAAAAAATATACCTCTACTCACGCCAAATTTTAGCCCCAATACTAGCCAAATTTTCAACAATATTCTCATATCCACGATCAATATGATAAATATCCTCAATCGTAGTAATACCCTTAGCCATTAATCCAGCCACAATTAAACAAGCCCCACACCTTAAATCAGTAGCCCGCACAGTATCACCAAATAATTCACTCGGACCGCTAACGCGAGCTACAGGTGAATTAACATCAATAATCGCCCCCATGCGTATTAACTCTTGACAATGTTTAAACCTTTCTTTATAAATAGTTTCCCTAACACTAGAAACACCATTGCACTGAGTCAATAGAGCCGTTAAAGGTTGTTGTAAATCAGTAGGAAACCCAGGATAAGTCTGAGTAGTAATATCAACTGGTCTTAATTCCTTAGCCTGACATACTTCTAAATAATCGATACCAATCTTTACATCAATCCCCATTTCATCTAATTTAGCAATTAATGACTCTAAATGATGAGGAATAATATTTTGAATCCGAACTTTTTTACCCATAGCCGCAGCAATAATTAAATATGTACCCGCCGCAATCCGATCAGGAATCATTTCATGAATACAACCACCCAAAAACTTAATTCCATCAATCGTAATAACCGAAGTACCAGCACCCTTAATCTTAGCACCCATCCGATTTAACATCGTAGCCAAATCAATAATCTCCGGTTCTTTAGCCGCATTTTCAATAATCGTACGCCCCTTAGCATACACAGCCGCATACATAATATTAATCGTAGCACCAACACTCGCAAAATCTAAATAAATTTTATCACCAATCAATTCCTTAGCCTCAATATAATAATAACCATTAGAATAATGACACTTAGCACCCAAAGCCTCAAAACCCTTTAAATGTAAATTAATCGGACGACTCCCCAAATCACAACCACCAGGCATTTTAATTTGTACTTTTTTATATTTCCCCAATAAAACACCCATAAAATAATAAGAAGCCCGATACTTAGTAACAGCCACAGAACCTAAAACATTATTTTTCATCTCAATCGGATTAATTTTTAAAGCATCATTAGAAACCCACTCAACTTTAACATCCAATCCCTTTAATAAATCGATAGCCTGATTAACATCCTCAATTTGAGGAACACCATAAATAGTAACCGATTCTCTTTGAGCCATACACGCCGCCGGAATTAAAGCCACCGTAGCATTTTTTGCCCCATTAATATGTAATGTCCCCTCTAATAAATGTTGACCCTCTATCTTAATAACATTGCTCATAGTAAAACTCCCGAAGCTATTATACCCACAAACAAAAAATACCACAACCAATTAAAGGTTGTGGTATTGATTATGATTAACCATGAATCAATTTATGTCTTAATTTAGCAGAGAAATTCTCAATCACTAAAACTAAAATAATTATACCAATAATGATCGTAGCAGCATCATTCCAACGGTAATTACTCATAGCCAACATCAACTCGGCACCAATCCCCCCAGCACCAACCATACCTAGCACTGTAGCATTTTTTATATTAATCTCAAAACGATAAAGAATCGTAGATAAAAAATTAGACTTTAATTGAGGAATAATACCATACATAATTTTTTGATACATATTACAACCACTAGAATCAAGAGCCTCTAGTACACCAGGATCTAATTGTTCAATAGCCTCTATATATAATTTTGAAATCATACCAATCGAAGTAACCGCAAATGTTAAAATACCTGCCACAGCACCCAAAGCCACCTTAACAAACACCAATACATACACTAAAGACGGAATACAACGAATTAATGTAATCAAAATAACACCAACAATTGACCACTTTTTAGTAATGTTTCGAGAACTAATAAATGCCAGTGGCAAAGAAATAATTGCCCCAAGAATAGTACCAACAATCGCAATCGCAATTGTCTCAAATAACAAAAAAGGAACACCTGATTTTGAAGTAAAATCAAATAACATCGACCAATTAGCATCAATAAAATTCTTCAAAATATTTTGAGCAATTTTAATCCCAGCTTCATTAATCGCATTAAATTTAATATATTGAAAACTTAAAACAGTTAATAATACTAATACTCCAAAAAATAGCCATTTTTTAAATGCTGTCTTTGGTTCTTTAGCCAAAACCAATTCCAAATGATTATGCTCTTCCATTATGACAACCTCTTTCTAAACTCACGAGAAACAAATTCTACAATCAAAACAGTTAAAAATAATGAAATTAAAATCGGCGTAACATTTTGATAAATCATTAATGATAGTTGATCATTTAAAATTATACCAATACCACCAGCACCAACATATCCTAAAATTGCTGAAGAACGGACATTCATTTCAAAATTATACAAAACTTGTGACAAAAAAGTACCAGAAATTTGAGGCACAATCGCACACCAAAAAGCCTTAAAGCGAGTAGCACCAGAAGAAATCATCGCCTCATATGCCTTCATATCAACTGTTTCTACATAATCATATAACATCTTAGTCAAAATCGAAAAAGTAAAAATCCAAATCGATAACATACCAGCCAAAGTACCTAATCCTAAAACAAAACCAAATACTAAAGCAAAAACAGTAATTGGAATAGTTCTAATAATACTCAAAATTGTTCTAATAGTAAATAAAATAATTTTATTAGAATTTAAATTATTAGCACATAAATACATCGTCGGAAAAGCGCATATAGCCGCAAACAACGTACCTAAAAAACTCATCGCCAACGTTTCAAAAATAGGTGACCAAATAGAACTAAAAAAGCCAGTATTTATCGGAAATAAGCGTGACAAGAATTCAGTCAATTTATCTGGAGCATTTAAAATCAATCCTAAATTGAAACCAGTTATATCAGCCGAAATATAACATATCACTAAAACAATTATTATTATAAAAATCGTATAATCAAATGGTTTAATAACACTGTGACCATTTTTAAGGGTTATTTTTTTAGAAAACATACTAACCCTCCATCAACTCATCACGATTTAATTCACGACCATAAATACTAGTCAAAACTTCTTGATCAACATCTTTAGCCGGACCATCATAAACTATTTCCCCAGCCTTAATACCAATAATTCTTTGACAATACTTTAAAGCAATATCAACATGGTGAATATTAATTAAAATCGAAATATTAAAAGACTTATTAATATTAACAAAATCTTGCATAACCACTTTAGCAGTAACCGGATCCAATGCCGCAACCGGCTCATCAGCCAAAATAATTTGTGGTTTTTGAGCCAAACAACGCGCCAATGCCACCCGCTGTTGCTGACCACCAGACAACTGATCCGCCCTTTGATATGCCTTTTCTAAAATACCAACCCGATCCAAAGACTCTAAAGCCAACATTTTATCATCTTTTGAATATAATCCAAATATCGTCCTAAACAAACTCATATCAGCAACTCGTGCCGACAATACATTTTTTAATACACTCGCACGATTAATCAAATTGAAAGATTGAAAAACCATTCCTATACCACGTCTAAACCGACGCAACGATTTCCCCTTTAATTTCGAAACATCTGTCCCATTAACAATACACTTACCTGAAGAAATCGGAATCATTTGATTAATAGTTCGAATTAATGTAGACTTACCAGCCCCTGAAAGACCAATAATACCAATCATTTCTCCTTGCTCAATTTTTAATGTAACATTGTTTAAAGCTTTAGTCCCATTAGGATATACTTTACTACAATTTTGAAATTCTATCATTTTAGGTTTCTCCTTATAAAAAAGTGGTGCAGGTTACCCTCCACCACCTTTGCTAATTAAAATATTAAAATTATTTTTTATTTAAATTTAATTCTGTAACTAATTTATCAACTTTACGAGCACCTTCATAATCAGCATCAGTTACAACTTTATAACCAGTATGATTATAAATCTTAATTACTTTCTTACCTTCATCAGTATTAGCAATATTAATAAATGCGTCAGCCAAAGCCTTAGCTAATTTATCATCAACAGCTTTAGAAGATACAGAAATAGTATCATTTTGAATCTTATCAGTTACACCAATAATTTGAGTTTCTTCCCAAATGTTTTTACCACCATCAGCAATCCATTGATCAGGTGTAGATTTTTGTTTATCAGTTGTTTCCTTAACCGCAAAACGAATATCATTGAAACCAGGAGCAATATCACATTGTCCAGATTGTAAACTCTTAATCGCACCACCATAACCATTAGCTTTAACTAATTGAGTTGGTTGTAAATCGTTAAATGTTTTACCAAAAGTGTCTTTAAACCATACTAATGGATATTGGTAACCAGAACCAGAAGTTGGGCTTTGAAGACACCACTTAGCATCCTTAATATCATCCCATACTAATTTTTCACCAGCATTAACTTTAGCAGCTAATTTTTTACCAATTTCAGTTGGACCAGCAACAATAATCCCACGGTAGTAAGTTACAGTATCTTTAGTATTTTCATTAGGTAATCCAGTATTAAAATCTTTTGGATTTTCAGAATCATAAGTCAATCCATTACGTGTAGAAGCTAAAATTACCTTAACGGCACCTGGATTAGCGACAGAATATTTAGCATATGTTCCTCCTGGTAAGAATGATACTTGAGCAGTACCAGCAACTAGAGCCTCACCAGCAGCCTCATAACTTTGAGTAGTACTAATTTCAACCGCTCCTACTTCATAACCAGCTTTTTTCAATTCAGCAATCAACATACCCTTTAAAGGTTCTGTTTGAGTAGCAATATCTTTAACATCACGACTAGGAACAAAAGCTATATGCAATTTATCGATTTTAGTCGCACCGTTATCGGTAGTTTTTTGATCACCACCAGTAGTCGATTTACCACAAGCAACCAATGTAAACGCTACTAGTAGTAAAACCAATAACTTCTTCAACAATTTCATTGTTCTTCCTCCTGTGCATCTGCACATAATTATTTTGTCATAATTACTCTAAATTTTCAATATATTTAACAAAAAAGAGGACAAAAAGTCCCCTAATATTTTTATGCCTTATTAGCACTACCAAACATAGCTATTTTATCACGAACAACTTGTTTAGCAGCATCAACACCTGGTTTCAATAATTTACGAGGATCAAAACCTTTACCCTCTAAATCCTTACCAGCCTCGATATAAGCTCTAGTCCCCGCCGCAAAAGCCAATTGTAACTCAGTATTAACATTAATCTTAGCAACACCTAAAGAAATCGCACGCTTAATTTGATCTTCAGGAATACCAGTACCACCATGCAACACTAAAGGCAAATTGTTAGAAGCTTGTTGAACTTCAGCCAATCTTTCAAAATTTAAACCTTTCCAATTAGCAGGATATTTACCATGAATATTACCAATACCAGCAGCCAAGAAATCAATACCAGTATCCGCCAACATTTGACACTCTTTAGGATCAGCTAATTCACCTTCACCAATGATACCATCTTCCTCACCACCAATTGAACCAACTTCAGCCTCAACCGAAATACCTTGTTTATGAGCATAAGCCACAACTTCTTTAGTCTTAGCCAAGTTTTCATCTAAAGCAAAATGAGAACCATCAAACATAATTGAAGTAAAACCTGCCTCCATTGCCTTAAAAGAACCTTCATAACTACCATGATCCAAATGTAGAGCAACTGGGACAGTAATATTTAAAGTTTCTACCATAGCACTAACCATAGCACTAACAACCTTAAAGCCACCCATATACTTAGCAGCACCTTCAGAGACACCTAACATAACTGGAGATTTAACTTCTTCACACACTTCCAAAATTAAACGTGTCCACTCTAAATTATTTATATTAAAAGCACCAACAGCATAATGTCCATCACGTGCTTTTTCAAGCATTTCTTTTGCAGAAACTAACGCCATAAATTTCCCTCCTATTGATAATATTATTGTATACCAAAAATAAAGTAAAAACAACTAAACATTATCATCTTCATTTTCATAAATTTCATATACTTCATCATTGATTTCATCAACAACTACATCTTCATCCTCAACATATTGTTCAAACTTAGATAAATCTGTACGATATTGATCATACACAACTCGCTCTCTTAAATCCCAAGTGTTTTTTTCTAGCTGAACAAAACGCGAATCAGAATTTAAAGCATTATAAAACTTTAAAGTTTTTTGTTTTAATGTAGACTCATCAAAGCCTAATTCTTTACTAACCTCTGCCCACAATTTTTCAAAAGCAAAAGGTTTTCTCCGTTTGCGCAAAAATGAATAAGCAATATCTTGCACCAACTTAGCCATTAATTAATCCCTCATTTCAAAATAAAATTTATAACTATCCACTACAGAATCATTATCATATAATCGATAACCAACAATCACCAAACTATCACTATAAGTATAATCAATATCATCAACCTTAAAAGTTTTTTCACCAAACTCAGTCATCAAGACAATAGAACTATCCCCTAAAACATTTATATTTGTTTTAGAAATAACCCCATCACTCTCATGCAAAATAGTAGCACCATCTAATTTAAAACATAAATTAACTTTACGCTCTAAATCAGCATAGAACAAAGTTAATGGTTGCTTAGTAACTATACTACAAATACCCTCGAATATAACTTGATGATTAGCATCAGACATTTTAATGAACACTATTTTCTCCCTGTAGTCAAAGCTTATTATATTTATAAAAATGCGATTGTCAAGTAAAAAAATATTTTTTTTACTATTTATTTAATTTTTACTCATTAATGCCTCAATATCAGCAACCGTTTTTTCAATTCCCTCACCTAAATCAATACAACCATCAACGGTAACCAATAAATCAGTCTCAATTCGAATACCAATATTTTCTTCCTGAATATATAAGCCCGGCTCATTAGTAATAACCATACCAGGAACTAACTTTATACCATTTAATTGACCAACATCATGAGTATCTAAACCTAAAAAATGACCAATAGAATGATAATAATACTTACTTACATCTTCATCATTATCAATTAAACCAATTCGCTTTAATTCTTTTTGAAAATACTTAATTGCCACATTATTTAATTCTAATAAAGTAATACCAGGAGCAACATGTTTACTAACTTCATCCTGACAACCTAAAACAATTTCATAAATTTCTTTTTGGCGCTCACTAAATTTACCATTTATCGGATAGGTACGCGAAATATCAGCCCCATATTCATTTTTCTTAGCACCTAAATCAAACAAAATTAAATCACCATCTTTAAGCTCTTGATCATTAGCAACATAATGTAAAATTGGACCATTAACGCCACTAGCCATAATAGTATCAAACATTTCAGTAGCACCATGCATATTTAAATGATATAAATAGTGAGCCATAACTTGATATTCATACATACCCGCTTTCATATTCTTAACCGCAAACCTAATAGCATCTTTAGTTAATTGACAAGCTTCTTTTATTAATTTAATTTCTAACTCATCTTTAATCGTCCTTAATTGACAAATAATGGAATGAATATTAATAATATTAACTCCCACATAAACATCCCTCATCCTTTTCGCAAACAATTCTGCCTCAAATGGACGATGTTTAGCATTAATCCGATCTAAATCTAGCAAAAGATTAGAAAGACCATAACGATTAAAATATAAATCTAAATTATTCTCAAAATGACTAACAAATAGGATATCATCAATACCACTAATTTCTCTCGCTTTTTCTGGCTTAATAAAACGACCAACCCATTTTTCTAAATTAGGATCTATGTCTCTAATATATAAAACCTCATGTACACTACCATTCAAATGATACATAACCAATATGCCATCTTCTTCACTTAAACCAGTTAAATAGTGATAATTGCGATTAGCTTCATATACAAAGCAACTATCGCCACTATTTCTAACACTACCACCAGCAAAAATAACGACCAAATCTCCATCTTTTAAATGGCTAGCCAAAGCAGCTCTTCTCTTACTATAATAATTCATAATTTATTCCCCACTCACAAAAAATATTTGTTTATCTGCCTTTAATTTCGCTTTAGAAACCGACTTAACAATTTCAGAAGCTTTCGATAATTCAATTAAATTATAACCATCATCAATCCAAACTACATTCATTTCATTTTCATTATTGTATGGAATGTATGGCCGTTGACTAAGTTGATCTAATCCGACATAAAATTCTTTATCAAATCCAAGCTCATCAATTTTCTTTAAAATTCTTTGATAATTATCATAAGAATAAGGTATGTGTTCAAACAGTTTTCGATTAAGTAAACGATATGATAAATCTTTAAGAATATTATAACTAGAAAATTGAGATAATATTTTAAAATAGTGAATTATACTTTGCTCATCTAAGAGTAAGTATTTTTCAATATCAACAAATTTTTCTAACACAAAAGGTGCTAATAAAGGCACTAAAGATAATGCTTCATCTTTATATTCTTTAAAATAATAATATACAGCACGAAACCATTTAACTAACATCATCTCAAAACTACGAGAAACTGGATGATAATAAACTTGCCAATACATTTGATAACGAGCCATAAAATAATCTTCTAAGGCATGAATACCAGATGCTTTAAAAACTAATTTATCATCTTTCAATCTCATTGTTCTTAAAATTCTACCCAAATCAAAAGAACCATAAGAAACCCCAGTAAAATAAGAATCTCTTAATAAATAATCCATACGATCAACATCAACTTGAGAACTAATAATTTGAGTCAATAATAATCGTTTATGTTTATGAGCAATAATATTAGCAACATCTAAAGCTAATTGAGGATGATATTGTGAAAGTAGACGATTAATTTCACTATTACCTAATATTATATTTTTACTATATTCTTCATGACTAATTTCCGTTACCGATTCAAAAGCATGAGAAAAAGGCCCATGTCCAACATCATGTAATAGTGCTGCACATTTGACTGCCATTTGTTCATAATCGGACAAAACTTCTTTTAAGCCAATAACTTCATTAATGGTTTTTCTAGCTAATTCATAAACACCTAAACTATGTGAAAAACGTGAATGTTCAGCACTATGATAAACAATAAAGCTACCACCTAACTGATGAATCCGTCTTAAGCGCTGAAATTCGACCGTATCAATTAATTTCCAAATTAATAAATCTTCGATTACTACATAATTATGAACTGGATCTCTTAAAACTTTAGTTTCATTTAATTTTGGTTTCATTATATTGAACCACCACCTTATTAATGATAATATCATAAATATGGAGGGTATATCTATGATATTTATTTTGATATCGATTGTT
>JAEWIH010000149.1 GCA_023387245.1 Bacillota bacterium
GTTATTAAGAAATGGGATTGATATTTTATTAGTATGGGTAGTTATTCATTATTTATTAAAAGTTTTTAAAAATAATGCCAAGACGATGCAAATTATGAAGGGTGTTATTTTTGTATTTTTGGCTAAATTTATTGCTGAGAGTTTAAAATTAACGACTTTTAATTATTTTTTAAATTTTGTCTTAAATTGGGGTTTTCTAGCAATTATTGTTATTTTTCAACCCGAAATTCGTGAACTTTTAGAAAAAATGGGGAATCAGGTTAATCGGCCATTAATGTTAGATTTATCGACTAGTCAAAAGCAACATTTAATTAATGAATTAGTAGCAGCTAGTCAGGCATTGGCTAGTAATCAAACTGGTGCTTTAATTACTATTCAAAGAACTCATAGTTTAGATAGTTATGTTAAAGGTGCGACTGTTATCAATTCAGTAGTGTCTAAAGAATTATTGACTTCTATTTTTGTTACTTCTACCCCTTTACATGATGGAGCTGTTATTATTCAAGGGGATAAAATAGCTTGTGCTTCGGCTTATTATCAACCTACATCTCAATCGATTGCTTTAAAGTATGGGGCAAGACATCGAGCAGCATTAGGTATTAGTGAAGTTAGCGATTCTTTAACGATTGTTGTTTCTGAAGAGACGGGTCAAATTTCTTTGGCTGAGCATGGAAAATTAACTAAAATTGATAGTGCTGAACAGTTAAGAGATTATTTAATGGACATGATTAGTGTTGTTATTGAAGATAAGTCTAATCCGGCTTTAAATTTCTTAAGGAATTTAGGTAATAATAATTTACTAGATCGTTCTTCACAGTCTATTGCGAAATTACGAAATAATTTTAAAAAGAATGATGAAGAATTTACAAATATGAAATTGCCTAAGAAATATAAAAAAGTTAAGAAAGAGGATAAAGCGAATGAATAATTCTATTTTTAAGAAAATTTTAAATTTTTTATTGAATATTATTTTAAAGATTGCTGGTGTTATTTCGTTTTTAATTGATAAGTTAATTTATTCAAAAAAATATAGCATTATTTTATCTTTTTTACTTGCTATTTTGTTATTTATGACTATTTCTGTTCAAAATAATCAATTAATTTCTTTAAGATATAATTTTGAAAAAAAAGATATGAAGCTTCAAGTTAAGTATAATCAAGAATTATATGATATTAGTGGAGCACCGGAAACTATTAATGTATCAGCTTCTGGTTCTAGAGAGGATATTCAGGCATTAGAAAATAGTCAAGATATTAGTGCTGTTTTAGATTTAAGTGATTTTGGTGAGGGTAATTATACTGTACCAATTGGCTTAATTGGTTTTCCTTCTTCTTTATCTATTTATATGTCGCCTGAGAAAGTTAATGTTAATGTGTCTCGAAAAATATCACGTCAATTTCAATTACAGTATGATTTTATTAATTTAGATAAATTAGATAGTCGTTTTATTCCTTCTATCGTTAATCCGACATTATCGTTAGTAGAAATTAAAGGGTCGAGTGCTAAACTTGATCAAGTTGCTAGTGTTAAAGCTTTAGTAGATGTTAATGATAAAAAAGATAGTTTTAATTCAGAAGTGGACATAGTTGTTTATGATCAGAGTGGCCAAAAAATGGATGGGGTTTTAGTTTTGCCTGAAAAAGTTAATGTTGAGGTTGAAATTGTTGCTCCTAGTAGACAAGTTCCGATTAAAGTTTATCCTGTAGGTGAAATTTTAAATAATAAAATGATTGATCATATTCAGATGGATAATAATATGGTTACGATTTTTGGCCCTAAAGAAGTTTTACAAAAAACTAATAGTGTTGATGTTTATTTAAATGCTTCAACTTTGATTAATGATCAGACTACTGTTAAATATTCATTATCGAAGCCAAACAATGTTAAGGCTTTAGATTTGGATAATGTTAGTTTAGTTGTATATTTAGCTGATAAAAAAGAGAAATTGATTAATAATGTTCAAGTTTTATTAATAAATAATGATAATCACTATAAAGTAGAAACTTTGGATAATAAACCTTTATTGGCCGATATTCGTTTAGTTGGTAGTGCTAATACTTTAAAAGATGTTACTTTGCGGGATGTTGTAGTTTATTAGATATGTCTAATTTAAAATTAGGTAAAAATAGAATTAAGTTAGAAATAAAGGGCGATAATCCGTTGTTAGAATATCATTTAATTAATTCTGAGATGGAAGTGAATATAGTTAAATAGGAGAAGATAATGAAATATTTTGGTACAGATGGTTATCGTGGTAAAGTTAATGATAATTTGACGGTAATTAATGCCTTAAAGTTGGGACAAGGTTTTGGGCAATTAATATTAAAGTTAGAAAAAGCAGGTTATGTTTATGTTGGACAAGATCCTAGATTATCATCACAAATGTTAGTTAATGCTTTAGTTGCGGGCTTAAATAGTGTTGGTGTAGATGTTAAATTATTGAATGTTGTTACTACTCCTTTACTGGCATATGTTACTAATAAAGATAGTAATGCGTTAGGAGCGATTATGGTTTCTGCTAGTCATAATCCGTATTTTGATAATGGTTTAAAGTGTTTTAATCAATATGGTTTTAAGCTGGATATAAATAGCGAACAATATATTGAAAAAATTATTTTGGGTGAAGAAGAAATACTTTATCCTCTAGATAATCAAATTGGTCAGATTTTTGATGGTTCTAGTGCTATTGATGATTATTTGAATGATGTTTGTTGCTATATTGATGAAACTTTTAACTATCGAGTAGTATTAGATTGTGCTAATGGTGCTTGTTATGATTTGGCTATTAAATTGTTTAAACGTTTAGGTTTTGATGTTATGGCGATGAATAATGAACCAAATGGTATTAATATTAATAATAATTGTGGTTCTACTCATTTAGATAGCTTGAAGGAAAGGGTAGTATTAGAAAAGGCAGATTTTGGTTTTGCTTTTGATGGTGATGGTGATAGAGTTTTGGCTGTTGATGAGTATGGGAGAGAAATAAGTGGAGATCATATTTTATATCAGATGGCTAAATATTTTAATACGGAAATAGTTACTACTGTTATGGCTAATTATGGATTAGTGTCTAAGATGAATAATATTGGTTATAAATTGGATTTGTGTCCGGTTGGTGATAAATATGTATATGAAGAATTAGTTAAGCGGGGATTAATGATTGGTGGCGAACAGTCGGGGCATATTATTTTTAGAGATTTTAATCAGACAGGTGATGGTATTTTTATTGCTTTAATGATTGTGAAAATGTTGAAAAATAGTAGTAAGAAAATGTCTGATTGGTTTGATGAGTTAGAAATTTATCCTCAATTACTTGTTAATCAACGAGTTAATAATAAAGAAGTGGTTTTAAATAATACTGATTTGATTGAGTTGATTCAAAAAATAGATAATGATTTAGTTAATCAAGGGCGCTTATTAGTGAGGGCTTCTGGTACTGAGCCTTTGATTCGGGTAATGGTTGAGGCTAAAAATCAGGAAGTTTGTAAATTATATGTTGATCAAGTGATTGATTTAATTAAAAAGATAGATGTATGAATGGTTTAATAATTATTAATGATTCAAAGTTATTAGTAGATGTTTCTAATTCACTTAATAAGCTTGACTACAATTGTCATTATGTTGATTATGATTTGGATAAATGTCTAAATCTGCTTCCGCAAAGCGATTTTATTATAGTTGAATTCGTTGATGATTTTAAATTTATTAAAGATTTAGCGACTTTAGGTAATATTTCGATAATTGTTTGTTTAAAATCTTTGGATATTGAAATAAGAAAAACTTTAGTTGAACTAGGAGTTGATTATATTTTTATACCTTTTCATATGGATGAATTATTCATTCGTTTAAAAAAGATTATGCCTAAAAATAATAATTCATTTTTAGATGGCTATACTATTGATTTTAGTTGCCGTTTAATTTTTGATAAAGAACAAGTTATTAATTTGAGTGGGAAGGAGTTTGATTTATTGTCATTATTTTTTTCTAATCAGGGAGTAGCTTTTAATAGAGAAGAAATTTTGAATTTAATTTGGGGTGATAACTATTTTGGATCTGAGCGGGTTGTTGATGATACGTTGCGTAGATTGCGTAAAAAAATGCCGAAGTTACAGTTACATACTTTGTATGGTTATGGTTATCGTTTACATTAGAATAGGGGACTATTATGATTTTGTATAAGGCTAGAAAGATTGATTTATTGATTGTAACTGTGATACATGCTTTATTATTAGTTTTTTTACTAAGTCAAATTTTTATGATGAATATATATATTTATCGAATTGGTTTTATTTTAGTTTTTGTATTTGACATGATTTGGTATTTATATTTATTAGTGCCTAAATTATTATTTTCTATTCGTTTATATGATTCTAAAATCGAAGTTTTGGTTAAAAATAAAGTGATATTGAGTGGGCGTTATTCTAGTGTTAATTTATTTGAGAAAAAGCGTATATTTTTTAGTAATCGTGGCTTGACTTATTTTTTGCGTTTTGAAAATGGTGATTTTAATTTAATGTTTTTAGGACCGCTATTATTAGATTCTTTTATTGCGGATTTTAATCTTTATAAAAGGAGTAAATAATATGGAAGTAATGGAATTTATTGTTAAGGCACTAGCAATTGCTAGGACGGGATTAAAGTATTCTAAAGATGAATATGCTTTAGAAAATTATAAAGAATTACATGATTTGAGTCGGGAAATGTTAATTAATATTAGTAATGATGTTATGATTGAAGAGAAACTTTTTCCGGTTGATAATTATCCTACACCTTCTGTTTCGGTGCGGAGTTTAATTTTTAATCAGCAACAACAATTGTTGATGGTTAAAGAGAAAAAAGATGGTTTATGGTCTTTGCCTGGAGGTTGGTGTGATATATTTATGTCGGCTAAAGATAATGCGAAAAAAGAATGTTTGGAAGAGAGTGGTTATGTTGTTAGTATTGAAAAACTAGTGGCTTGTTTTTTTAGGGATTATTATAAAGATAAAGTTTTGGTTTCTGAATATGCTTTATATTTTGTTGGTGTGTTAGGTGAAAAAGTTAATGATTCTGTGCATGAAATAAGTGATGTTGGATTTTTTGATGTTGATAAATTACCTATGTTGTCTACTAAAAATACAATTGATGAAATTAAAAAAGCTTTAAAGGCTCATTATGACAATAATACATATTTTGAATAGGGAGGTATTTTATGATAGAAGTTTATCCAAATATTTTTATGCAAGTATTTCCTTTGACTAATAATCCTTTGAGGGAGATTAATATTTTTGTTATTAAGACTAAAGATTTGAATATGATTATTGATACTGGTTTTAATAATGATGAAAATCGTCAAAATATGGATGATTTAATTAACGAATTAGATTTAGATTTGAGTAAAACGATTTTATTTTTAACACATTTACATTCTGATCATGTTGGTTTAGCTTATTATTTGCAAGAAAAGGGTATTAAGCAAATATATTTGTCTAATGTTGATGGGAAATTGTTAGAGACTGGTAGTAGTGTTAATGGCAAGCAGTGGCAAATAATTTTGAATAATGCTTATAGGCAAGGGTTGAGTGTTGATAATTTAGATATTAATCAACATCCTGGTTATAAAAATCGGCCTCAAAAAATGTTTAATTATATTGGTGTAAATGTTGGTGATATAATTGAAATAGGTGATTTTAAATTTGAGATTATTGATGAAAAGGGACATACTCCGGGTATGGTTGGCTTATATGAAAAAGATTTAGGTATTTTATTTTGTGGGGATCATATTTTGGCTAAAATTACTCCAAATATTACTGATTGGGGACTAGAGTATGGCGATATGCTGGCTAGTTATTTGGATAGATTAAATAAAGTGAAATCACTTAATATCAAACATTTATTTTCTGCACATTGTTTTTGATTTCTAATATTAATCAGCGTATTGATGAAATATATAGTCATCATCAGGCTCGTTTATTAGAAATATTATCTTTGATTAAAGAGTTGGGTAGTTGTTGTGTTCGTGATTTAGTTATAAAAATGCATTGGGATATTAGTGCCAAAGATTGGAATGATTTTCCGGCTAGCCAGAAATGGTTTGCGGCGGGGGAGGCGGCGGCTCATGTAGTTTATTTATTAAATCAAGGAAAAATTAGTGAGACGATGATTGATGGTGTTGC
>JAEWIH010000053.1 GCA_023387245.1 Bacillota bacterium
AAAATATCAATCCCATTTCTTAACAAAGCCATAAATTGTAACAAATCATTCATATTACACCTCAATTACTATTATATTATATCAAATTTTGTTATAATAATAATTATGATTGAAAAAATAATTATTAATAATAAAACATATACTTTTATATTATGTGCCCACGTTTCTAAAAAATCGGTAGAAGAAGTCATTGAAACTATTGATACACTTAAACCAGACTGTGTTTGTGTCGAATTAGATGAAAAAAGACAACAAAATTTAATGACTCCAATTGATTATAGTCAGATAAAATTATTTGATATTATTAAAAACAAAAAATTTGGCTTTTTAATTGCGACTACGATTTTATCTCAATATCAAAAAAAATTAGCCGATCAATTAGAAACAAAAGTTGGTGACGAAATGAAATATGCTTTAATAGAAGCCAACAAAAATAATATTCCTACTTTAGCGATCGATCGTGATATTACTATCACCTTTAAACGCATTTGGTCTTTTTTATCTCTTTGGGAAAAATGTAAATTAGTATATACATTAATTTTAGCCATGTTTAGTAATGAACAAATTAGCACTAATGAAATTGAAGCCTTAAAACAACAAGACTTAATCGAATCGGCTTTAAAAGAAATGGGCAATTCTTTTAATAAAGTAACTAATATTTTAGTATATGAACGTGATCAATATATGGCCAGTCATCTTTTAGACTTAAATTATCAAAATATTGTCGTAGTAATTGGGGCAGCTCATGGAAAAGGTATTATGAATTTAGTTAAAAACCAAACTAAATATGATCGAAGTACTTTAGAAATAATTAAAAAACCGCATCCATTGACTAAAATCATTTTATTTTTAATTCCACTAGCATTAACTTTGTTTATCGTATTCAATTTATCATTCACTAATTTCAGTTATTGGATGTTAGGAGTTAGTTTAGCTAGCGGTTTAGGAGCATTAATTTGTTTAGCCCATCCAATTACTATTTTAGTTGCTATTTTAGCCGCACCCATCTCAACCCTATCACCTATTTTAGCGGTTGGATGGTTTGTTGGTCTTAGCGAAGCTTTTTTTAGAAGTCCCAATGTAAGTGACTTTATAAATTTAAGTGATAACGCAAACAACATAAAAAAAGCTCTTAAAAATAATATTTTAAGAGTCTTAATTATAATGTTTATGACATCATTATTTTCAACAATTGTTACGCTAATATTTTCTTATTCAGCAATTAACAATTGGATTAGCAATTTATTTTAACCATAAATCAAAAGGGTATTGCCCTTTTTCTTTATATAAAGCTAATTGGCGTTTAACTTCAGGCTTATCTTCTTGATAAGTAACACCTATCCAACGATCATCATTTAAAATAACTTCTACATCAACTAAACCTTGTTGAATTAATTGTTGAATAGCATTTGGAATAACGTATTCACATTTTAAAGGATTAGATGCTAAATTCTCGTCCAAAAATTTAGTCCATAGCGGTAATAATAAATCAAAAATAGAAGCAGAAAAAGCCCAAAAATTCATAGAACAAGCTTGTTTAGGATCCGTTTCTATATTATCAAAATAAACTTTATTATCACGTAAAGTAATACTATTTTCTTCCCTAATAGCTTTCAATAATCCATTTTCAACTTGACAAACACCTCTAGTTACACTACCATATGCTGACAAAGTTTTATCTAAAGTATACCCAACCATACCATAATATTTATCTTTTAGTTTAGTATGAATAAAATCAAACATATACTTATATGCCTGATAACCATAATAATCATCAGCATTAATTACAATAAAGGGATTATTACCAACTTGTTTTTTAGCACATAATAATGCATGAACTGTACCAAAAGGTTTAGTTCTTTGATCTGAAATTTGATAATTATCTAAATAATAATCAAATGATTGATAAGCATATTCAACCTTAATAAACGGCCGAATTTTTGCTACTAAGTTTTGTTCAAACAACTCTTGATGCTGAGGCTGAATAATTAAAACCAATTTCTTAAAACCGGCTTTAATTGCATCATATATTGAAAAATCAATAATGCTCTCACCATTGTTGCCTAAACTATCAATCTGTTTAAGACCACCATAACGACTACCAATACCTGCAGCTAAAATCACAATTGTTTCTTCCACAAAAACACCATCCTTTCTATGATTTTAATCTTTGGAATTTTCTTCAACAACTACATCAATCAAACTAGCCATTTCATCAATTAAATAATCAGGCTCACACTTAATTAATTGACGTTTATTTCTAAAACCATAAGTAACAGCCACACTTAACATATCGCCATTTCTAGCAAAATTAATATCAACTTCACTATCTCCAACCATCACTAAATTTTTAGTCTCAATCATCATTTTATCAGCAATCATTTTTGCGATAGAAGGATCGGGCTTTTTAGGATAGCCCTCCTTTTCCCCAATAATTGTAACAAAATTATTATTAGGAAAATGCATCTTAATTAATTCTTGTAAATATTCATCTTTTTTATTAGACACTACCGCCAATAAATAGCCCATCTTTTCTAATTTATTAATCGTTTCTAAAACTCCATCATAGGGTTTTGTATCCATATTATAACATTGACTATAATAACTTAAAAATCTAGAATAAGCACTATCTAACTCTTCTTTAGTCAATGGTTTAGGAATAATTTTAGATACTAAATTATAAATGCCATTGCCTAAATATTGCTCAAAATAATTACGAGGTTGTGGCTTAAAGCCTAAATCATTTAAAAGGGAATTGCCGGCTTTAGCCAAATCATCCATCGTATCTAATAAAGTGCCATCTAAATCAAAAATAATACCTTGATAACGATGTTTTATATGAATTTTAGTATCATTATTTATAACTTCGTTTTTTTTTAACTTAACTCCATACTTAGAAACGTGGACAAGCGAGCGTAAAAAAACAAACAATCCAAATAAAATAACGATACCACCAGTTACAGGTAACATATAAGCAATAGGCAACAAGCCAAAAGCACCAATATTAATAAATATTATAGAAGCATAACACCATAAAACGCCGATAAAAAAAATCAAAACACCACAATATAAACCATATACTTCATTATTTATAATACTCTTGTCTTTTTTCATAAAACCTCACTATTTAAACACACAGCCCTTACCTACACGTCTAGCCTCATTAGTTAAAACCATCCGCGCCTTCCGTTTACTACCAACATTTTTAATAGTATTTAAATTATGTTCACTACCAACAAAAAGATCTATTAAATCTTCTGGCAAAGAACCTCGATCTAAAACAATCCCCTTAATTGGTTGACCTTGAACAACTCCAGAACCTGAATAAGGGTGATCATATAGTAAAAAGGTAGTACAGAAAGGATATTTTTTATTCGCCGCAAATACATAATAACCATGATAAGTATATCCTTTTAACCAGGTACCATCATTTTGGCGCACCGAATCAGCATTAAAAGCCACACCTAATGCCGTATGTGAATATCCTTGACTATTAACGTTACAACCAATACAATCATATCCATATCTAGTCAAACGTACTGGAACACCTGTACCAGTATCGGCAGGTAACTTTTTATCATTTTTCTTTTCTTCTTTTTTCTTTTCTTCTTTTTTAGTAGCTTCTTTTTTAACAACTACCTTTTTAGGCTCAGGCTTAACTACTAATTCAAAGGCATGCTTAACCTGATTATTAGACTTATCACTAGCAATAGCTACTAACTTATAACTACCAGCTTTTTTAAGATTATAGCTACCATTAATTTTAACCTTTAATTTACCATCAACCGCATCATTAGCCTCAAAAAACTTTGATAAATCCAATCCTTTTTCATCAAACTCTGCAGTAACTTTATTAACTTTTTTACTAAAAACCGGCTCATCTTTATCAACAACATTCATAACTACTTGTAATTCTAAAAAAGATACACCTTTTATAGCTTGATAAATAAGATGATGTTGACCAATCTGACTAGTATCAACAATTGGTAAATTTAATTTATCATAATTACCACCAACTATAATACTTTTAGGATCAAATTCTTTATTTAATTCCACTTCAATTTCTGTTTTAGAAAATTCAATTGTAACAATTTCTGTTTGTTGGCTAAAAGCCCCGATAACTAATGATGAGGTAAAAATCAAACCTATAATAATCATTAAAATCCAATATTTATTTTTAGACATAACTTACCTCTCATATTATAGATTATATATTTTAAGAAAAATAGTGTCAAATTCAAATAAATTCCCACGCTTTTATTTGGCCTTTAGTTACCATAAAAGCCTGTTTTGATATAGAAGCCAATGGTTGATCAGAATAACTATCAGAATAAAATTTATCAATAGTTTCATTAGGATAATATTTTTTAAATAATCTAACCTTATCCTCGCCATAACAACTACCATCACCAACATATTTACCACTAGAAGTATCTAAACTAGCAGCAATAAAGCGCAAATTCATTCTTTTACAAATAGCACCAATTAAAAAGGCGGGACTAGCTGAAATAATTAAATCATCATCTCTTTTTTGTTTTAAATACCAGCGATATATTTTATGTTGATGTTTATCCCAAAAAATATTAATCAATTTATCTAGATCAATCGCATCTAAATATAATAAATATTGATATAACGATTCTAATAATTGTTTTCTCGGAATTTTCTTTAATTTATAACGCAATAAGCTAATTGTTAAACGCGGAAATACTTTACTAACTTGTAGTGGATAATGTAGTAAACAGTATTTAAAAAAATCTCTAGCACAATCCCCTCTATAAATAGTTTCATCAAAATCATATACATTAATCATATTTATACTCCTATTAGTTGAATTAATTATTTTACAGTCATATAATATCATAGAAAGGTAGGTTTTAACTATATGATAAATCAAAAATTATTACAACGTTTTAAAGATGATTATAATCAAAATCCCTATAATCATATTAGTGAAAATGCGATTAAAAAAGTCGGAATTAAAAATGCTAGCTTTAATAACAATTTAGATGCTAAACATCCTTTTTTATTCTCTCTAGAAACAAGCAGAGGTAAAATCACTAATCAGAAAAAAAGTGGTCGTTGTTGGATGTTTGCGGCATTGAACACAGCAAGAATTGAAGTAATGAACAAATTAAATTTAGATACTTTTGAATTTTCACAAAATTATCCATTATTTTATGACAAATTAGAAAAATCAAACTACTTTTTAGAAAGTATTTTAGAAACACTAGACGAAAAAACTGATTCTCGACTTATTATGCATTTACTAAAGTCACCAGTTGAAGATGGTGGCCAATGGGATATGTTTGCGGGATTATTAAAAAAATATGGTGCAGTGCCTAAATCTGTAATGCCTGAAAGTTTCCATTCATCAGATACTCTAGATATGCGCAATATTATAACTTCAAAATTGAGAGAATATGCTTGCTCACTAAGACAAGCACATAAAAACAATACTCCTATCGAAACTTTATATGCGATGAAAGAAGAGATGTTATCACATATTTATTCAATATTAGTAAAATGTTTAGGACCAGTACCTGAAACTTTCGATTTTGAATATCGCGATAAAAATAATAAATTCCATCGAATCGAAAACATTACTCCACAACAATTTTTCAATGAATATGTAGGTTGGAATTTAGATGATAAGGTTTCATTAATTAATGCACCAACAGCTGATAAACCTTATTATAGAGCTTATACAGTTAAATATTTAGGATCTGTTAAAGAAGCTAATCCAATATGTTATATAAATGTTACTAGTGAAGAATTAAAAGAAGCTACTATCAAAATGTTAAAAGATAATAAACCAGTTTGGTTTGGTTGTGATGTTGGTCAACAATCGGCTCGTGATTTAGGTTATTTAGATGCACATTGTTTTGAATATGAAAAAACATTAAATGAAGGTATTAAATTAAATAAGGCTCAAAGATTAGAATATGGAGAATCATTATTAACTCATGCCATGGTATTTACTGGTGTCAACTTAGATAAAGATGGTAATCCAATTACATGGCAAGTTGAAAACTCATGGGGAGATGCTGTTGGAAGTAAAGGTATTTTTTCGATGAGTGATGAATGGTTTGATGAATATAACTATCAAGTATTAATTGATAAAAAATATTTGTCATCAAAAATATTAAACGCTTTAGAACAACCAATTATTGAATTAGAACCTTGGGATCCAATGGGTTCTTTAGCAAAATAAATAGAGTAGAGGGAAGAAATTAATCTTCGCTCCTCTCATTGTACACTACTGATCACGTATACAGCGCTACATTTATATGCTAATACCACTTATCTTAAATAATATACAAGAGGTTTGACCAATCCTGGTCTTTCCTCTTTTCTTATGGCTAGAATGTTTACTACATTCTCACTAGCTACAATAATGACACTTGATAGGGCTATAAGAAACGGAAACAAGAATATTGAATCGGTATATGATGATAGAGGGTTGTTTGTTTTTTAATAATAAAATATTTATAATTTTGAAAAACATGATAAAATATACTTAAATAACAAAAAAAGGAGCATCTATGAAAAAATTAAAGAAAATTTTTACAACCATATTAGCATTTGCAATGATT
>JAEWIH010000069.1 GCA_023387245.1 Bacillota bacterium
TCTAAAACCAAATCCAAGTGCTTTAGATGTTTCAGATTCAAAAATTAATGAACTATCATTAAGCTGTAACTTTTCTAATCCTTCTCTTAAATCTTGATATCTAACTGAATCTATCGGATATAGGCCACAATATACCATCGGTTGCATTTTTTTATAACCTGGTAAAGGACTAGAACACATATTATTTTTTAAGGTAATCGTATCACCAACAGCTACATCTTGAATAGACTTAATAGTAGCAGCCAAATAACCGACTTCACCACTAACTAATTGTTGCTTTTTTTGTTCAAAAGGAACTCTAATACCTACTTCTATAACTTCATAACAAGCTTTAGAATTCATAAACATAATCGTATCACCAACTTTAACTTGGCCTTCTTTAACACATATAGACAATACTACCCCTCTATATGGATCATAAATTGAATCAAAAACTAGTGCCTGTAAAGGTTTATTAATATCCCCAGTTGGAGCTGGTATTTTATTAACAATTGCTTCTAAAACATCAACAATATTTAAACCATTTTTAGCCGAAATTAAAGGCGCATCACTACAATCAATACCAATAACATCTTCAATTTCTTGTTTTACTTTTTCAACTTGTGCACTAGGCAAATCAATTTTATTAATAACTGGAATAATTTCTAAATTATTTTCAATCGCTAAATAAACATTGGCTAGAGTTTGAGCTTGAATACCTTGAGTAGCATCAACAACTAAAATAGCACCTTCACAAGCAGCTAAAGAACGTGATACTTCATAACTAAAATCTACATGTCCAGGTGTATCAATTAAATGCAATAAATATTCATTACCATCTTTGCTTTTATATTTAGATTGAACAAAATTTAATTTAATTGTTATGCCTCTTTCTCTTTCTAAATCTAATTGATCTAATAATTGTTCTTTCATTTCACGTTTTTCAACAGTATTAGTATATTCTAAAATACGATCTGCTAATGTTGATTTTCCGTGATCAATATGAGCAATTATTGAAAAATTTCTTATTTTTGATTGATCCATGTACTACCTCGAAATAAATTTTTTGAAATATAATTTCAACTGTCCAATAAATGGAACAGATAAAATTGTTAAAATAGAACTACATAATCCTTGAATTAAATTATTCATCAAAGATACAAAAAAGATATTATATCCAAATAAAATACTATCTACAATCGCATAACTTATTCCTACCCAAAGACCACCCAAAATATAAGGCAAAATTGAGACGAAAAATTTATTATCAGTTTTTCTAATTAAAAATAAAACACTAATAGCTAAAAACCACTTAATAACAAATGTCATTGGCGCATAAATTGGCATAATCATAAGATCAGCTATCACAGCTCCTAAAGATAATGATATTGCATAACGATACTTATCTAATATAAATATAGCTAACATTATAGTTAAATCCGATAAATTAAAATAACCATTTATCGGAAAAGGAATAACTAATGCAATTGTTGTAACAAAAACAATAGCTATACAAAAACTATGTAATAATAATTGTCTTAATCTCATTTAATATTCCTCCCTACCAAATACTGATGACCATTATATAATAAATCAGCACTTAACATTTTTTTACCTTCTAATTGAATATTTTCAATATATAAATAACCATCTAACACCGCAACTTTTAAATAGCTTTTATTTAATTCAATAATATTTCCAATATGATGATTATGAATACTTGCTTCAAATCTAGCATTACCAAATTTAATCCGTTTATTATCGATATATCCATATGCACAAGGAACTGGATATAGTGCGTTAATATGATTAGCAATAATTTGACCATTCTTTAAAAAATCTATTTTTTCTTGTTCTTTACTAATATTATAAGCAAATGTAACTAATGATTCATCTTGATTAAAAGCTTTGATTTTATTATCAATAATATCAACTAAATAATTAGAAACAAGCTCTTTTGAAATAGCAATCAATTTATCTGTTAGTGTGCTTAAATTTTCATTTTCATTAATCTTAACAGATTTTTGAACATATATAGGACCTGCATCCATTTTTAAAACGGATTTCATTAATGAAATACCCGTTTCTTTTTCACCATTTAAAATAGCATATTGAATCGGTGCACCACCACGATATTTTGGTAATAAAGATGCATGAATATTAATTACACCAGCTGGACATAATTCTAAAATTGATTTCGGTAAAAATTGACCATAGGCACACGTAACAATAGCATCTGCATTTAATTTAGATAATTCTTCGACTATTTCACCAATTTTATTAGGTTGAAAATATATAAACCCATTGTCTAAAACGTATTGTTTAACTGGACTATAAACTATTTCTTTTTTACGATTGGTTGCTTTATCTGGCTGCATAATGACAGCTACAATATCACATATAGCATTTTTATGAATATATTCTAATTTTTTTTTAGCAAATATAGGCGTACCCATATAAATAATTCTTTTTTTCAATTTAATCACCTTTTGAATTATAACATATTATTGTTGCATATAATTATTTAATTTGTTATAATTTTACAGTAAATTGCGATAAGGAGGTGTCACTGTGCCAAATATTAAAAATCAAGCTAAACGAGTAATTACTAATGCTAAAAAACAAGAAGCTAATAAAGCTAAAAAATCAGCATTGAAATCAGCATTAAAAGCAGTTATGACTGCAGTTGCTAATAATGAAAAAGAAAATGCTGTTGCAGCATATGCAGTTGCTAATAAATTATTAGACAAATCAGTAACAAGTCATTTACATCATAAAAATTATGCTGCTCGTCAAAAATCTAGACTAGCTAAAGCAATTAATAATTTAAAATAAAATAAGGATTGACCTAAGTCAATCCTTTTTGTTTATCTATATTAACAATTAGGAACTTTAATCTCAGAAGCTAAACCTCCTAAACTAGTTTCTCTTAATTCATGAGCTATTTTTTGGCCAGTATATTTC
>JAEWIH010000146.1 GCA_023387245.1 Bacillota bacterium
AATCCACCCATTGCGCCAGTATCTGCTTTAACGATTACATAATTTAAATCCATTTGATCGAAAGCTTTTTTATAGGCATTAAACATTTTGTTATAAGAAACATCTAATTGTTCTAGACTAGTATCAAAAGAATAAGCATCTTTCATTACAAATTCTCTAACTCGAATTAAACCATATCTTGGTCTTGGTTCATCACGATATTTAGTTTGGAATTGATATAAACTAAATGGTAAATTTTTATATGAATGAATAGCACCACTAGCCGCATTGGCGAATAATTCTTCGTGCGTTGGTCCTAGAACAAAAGGTTTGTTGTTACGATCTTTTAATGAAAACATAGATGCCCCAAAATTATCACGTCGTTTTGATTCTATATAGACTTCTTCACTAATTAATGCTGGCATGACTAGTTCTTGACAGTCTATTGCTTCCATTTCTTTACGGATAATATTTTCGATTTTTTTAAGTGCTTTATAGCCTAATGGTAAGATCATATAAATACCAGATGATGTTTTTTTAATCATTCCTGCTTTGACTAATAAATTACCACTTATTGAATCTTCATCTTTAACATTTTCTCGAAGTGTATAAAAGAAACTTTGACTTAATTTCATAACATTACTCCTATATTTGCTAGAATATTATATCATAGATTTAGTTTGAATTTTTGAATTATTTTGGCTAAAACATTTAAAAAAGGTTATAATACCTGTCTTTCGAAGTTAGAAAAGAAAAAATGGTGCAAAAACCCAGATTAACGGGTATGCATCATTTTTATTTGCCTTTCAGTATCATAATAAAAAGAAATAGGGGAAGAAATACCGTTAGCTTTGCTAATTTCTATATTCCTAGAGATTTAAAGCAATGGTGTTAGCTTCAGGAGAATAAAAACTATCATAAATAGTCAGATAAATATGATTTTATTGTTTGATTTTCTTCAAAAAACAAGACATAAATAATGTCTCAAAATTGCACACCATGACACCATTGTTATAACCTCAAAAATGAAAAAATAAAAAATTTTTGACATAAAAAAAGAACGATAAAAAGGCGCTAATTTGAATATTTATATTTTATTACTCCTAAAAAAACATGGTGCAAACTTCTAAAGACGGGTCTTTTTTATTTTTTTCCTTTATACCAGTTTCATTTTACAATACATGGTTTATAAATATTTTTAAATTTTACTTACATTTTTTTTTTGTGTATATGCTATAATATTTTCAACAGGAGGTGTACTATAATGAAAAAAATATGCTTGAAGATTAAATTGAGTACTGATGGTTATAATGTTTCAGGAACTTGCACTAATATGAGCCATTCTTGTGGTGGTGGAAGATTGCCATTATTATAATAAAAGACAATATAAATAAAAGGCAATATAACTATTGCCTTTTATTTTTAATTTGGAGGGATTAAATGATAGAAATATTTAATGTTAATAATAAAAAATATGTTTTTAATGGTAATACATTCGAATTATTTGAAGTATATGATCAAGAAGAATTATTAAAATATTGTGAAGAAAATAAAAATGTTAATACTGTTAATGTAAATAGAGATAATTTTAATTTGGCTAAAATTACTATTAATATGGCTAATAAATGTAATTTAAAATGTAGATATTGTTATGCTGAATACGGTAATTATGGACGTAGTGATGCCATTATGACTAAAGAAACAATTGACAAAATTATTGAATTTTTAAAAAATAAACATATTAAAAATATTGGAATAATTTCTTTTTTTGGAGGAGAACCATTAATTAATTATAATTTGATTAAGTATTCAATATTAAAATTTGAACAAAATTTTCAAGCAATACATAATTACGAAATTACTACTAATTCTATTTTTTTAAATAAAAATCAATTGAATTTTTTTTCTAATTATAATGTGAATATTGTTCTTAGTTTAGATGGTCCAAAAGATATAACAGATTATCTTAGAGGATATGGTGTATATGATAAAGTTATGGAAGCATTTGAAATGATAATGGAAATGAATTATACTAAATTCGAATTTTCTGCTACATATACAAATACTCATTTAAAATATGGTTACTCTTATGAAGATATTGATAATTTTTTTAAGAAAATGTGTGTTAAATATAATATTAGTAAAGTCTTAATAGACGAAGACTCTGAGTTTTATATTTCCGATATTTTAACCGTCCCCCAATTTAGAAATATTATCATAGATGATATTAATAGTATTTATAACAACAAAAATAAGGTGCTTAATCCTTATTTATACAGAATGTTAACTTCTATATTTTTAGACGTTCGCTCTTATAATTTTTGTGACGATTTAAATGAAAATGTTTCGTTATCATTTGATTATAATGGTGACGTCTATAATTGTTTTAGATTTTGGGGAGATGCTGATTATGTAATAGGTGTTCCTAATAATTTGAAATATAAAAATGATAAAAACAATTTTAAATCTTGCCAAAATTGTTGGGCTAAGTATTTATGTAAGGAATGTATTGCTGAAATATTAAATGGTAATTCTAAATATCCTTTTAGTATGGATAATTGTTCTTCTAAATTTATGTATAGAATTTGTTTAGAAGAATTTATTAATTTTATAGATAAAAAAATAGATATTGAAAGGTTTTCTAATAATTTTTTAAATTTTATTAGGTATCAAATATGATAATGTTGTTAAAAAAATTAAAATGGAAAATTTATGTTTTCTGGATTTTATACAGTGTTCTCAAAATGTTTATTTTTGTATCATTGCCATTATTTGTTGAATATATTACGCAATCAATGGAGAAAAATAATAATTTAGAAACGTTAATAATTTATGTTGTAGTTTATTTTTTATTGATAGCTATTATTGATATAATTTCAAATTATCTTTATAAAAGTACATACACTAGTTTTAATGACATTCGTCGTCAATTTTTGTTAGATATTCACTCTCGGTTTATGGATGTGGATTATAATAGGTTTCAAAGTGAGTCATTAGATGATTTATATTCTTTATATTCTTTAGTTCAAGCAAATGAAGATGGGATTGAAGGCTTTTATCATAATAGTTTTGAAATGTTATGGCAACTAGTTTTGGTTTTATGGTTTATTTTTTATTTATCTCAATTTAGTTGGTTGTTAGTCGTTTTGTTAATCATATTTTGGATTTGTCGGTTATTGATAGAAAAACAAATTCAAAAAATTGATTTAGCAAATCTAAATAAAGTATATGAATATAAGCGTAAATTATATTATTTTACATATGATGTTAGTGATATTAGTTATGGAAAAGAAAAAAGAATTTATAATTTTAGTAGTAATATTAAAAATCACTATCAAAAAATATTAAATAATTATGAAAAATTAAAGTTTACAATTAATAGTAATAAAACTATTTGGTATTTATGTAATCAAAG
>JAEWIH010000016.1 GCA_023387245.1 Bacillota bacterium
TATTATTATTTAAAGGCTAAAAAAAAGTATAAAGAAATGCGTAAATTAAATTTTGAAATTTTTGGTGATTTTAGATTTAATCCTGATCAATCTTTAGATATTATTTCTGATAAAGATAAATTATTTACTCCGATTTTAAAGTGTGGCTATATTCATATTGGTAAAAAATTTGATGAAGTTTTAAAAGTGATGCGTCAACATTTTAATGGCGAATTAGAGTTTGTTCCAATTTCTCGTTTATGGTGTGATATTATGGTGGCTGGTGTTAATAAAGCTCGCGGAATTGATTTATGTAAAGATTGGCTAGGTTTTGGTTTAGATGAAATGATAGCTTTTGGTGATGGTGAAAATGATTTTGAGTTATTAAAAGAAGCTAAGATCGGTGTTATGATGAAAAATGGTTGTCAGAAATTAAAAAGCGTTGCTGATTATACTACTTTATCAAATAATGAAAATGGTGTAATTCATGGATTGTTACATTACAATATAATCGAAAATTAGAGGTTTATTTTATGAAAGTTAAAATTAAAAAAATTAATGAGCTAGCAACTGTTCCAGTGCGAGGTAGTGAAAATGCTGCTGGATATGATTTATGTGCATGTTTAGATAAAAAAATAGTTATTAATCCATTGGAAACAAAATTAATCCCAACAGGTTTAATTATGGAATTAGAACCTAATACGGTAGCTTTAATTTTTGCTAGAAGCGGTTTAGCGACTAAACAAGGCTTAGCGCCTGCTAATAAGGTTGGTGTTATTGATCCTGATTATCGGGGTGAATGGTTAGTGCCTTTGTTTAATCATAGTCAAGAAATACAGGAAATTTTGCCGGGGCAAAGAATTGCTCAAATGGTAGTTGTTCCTTTTATAGAGTGCGATTTTATTGAAGAAGAATTAACAAATTCAAATAGAGGAGATGGTGGTTTTGGTTCTAGCGGTAAATAATTTCAAAATAAGAAATCGGTTACAAAGATTAAAGTGCTTGATTTTTGTGAAAAAAATAGCTAAACTTAAGTTGGTATTACTATGGTAGGATATTTACACTCAATAGAAACCTTTGGTACGGTTGATGGTCCAGGGATTAGATTTGTAGTTTTTTTACAAGGTTGTCCTTTGCGGTGCCAATTTTGTCATAATCCAGATACTTGGGCTATGGAAACATCTAAGCCGATGGAAGTAGATGATTTGATTAAAAACATATTGCGTTATCGTTCTTATTATAAGGATGGTGGTGTTACTGTTAGTGGTGGTGAGCCATTAGTTCAGATGGATTTTGTAATTGAATTGTTTACTAAATTAAAAGCGTTAGGTATTCATACTTGTTTAGATACTTCGGGTATTACGTTTTCATATCGAGGGCAGGCTAAATTTGATGAATTGATGAAAGTTACCGATTTAGTTTTGTTGGATATTAAGACGATTCGTTGGAAAGAGCATATTAAATTAACGGGATTGCCGAATGATCAAATTTTAAAGTTTGCGAGATACTTATCTGATAAAGGTGTTAAAGTTTGGATTAGGCATGTGCTTTTAAGTCAACGGGAAAGCGAACAAGAATTGATAGAATTAAGGCAGTTTATTGAGTCTTTGAATAATGTTGAAAAGATCGAGATTTTGCCTTATCATACAATGGGTGTCGTTAAGTATGAAATGATGGGTATTGATTATCCACTTAATGATATGGTTCCTCCTAGTAAACAAGAATTAGAACAGGCAACTAAAATAGTTGTAGAAGGAGTGTATAATGGTAGAGCTATTGTCGGTGGTGAATGATTGTTGTGCTTGTGGTATTAGTTTATTACAAGAATTAAAACAATTAAATTTACCTTATAGTGAAGTTTGTGTTAGTCAACAATTGATTGATGAATACGGATTAGAAAAAGTTCCGGCATTATTACTATTGCGCGACAAGAAAAAATTGGGTGTTTTGTATGGTTACCAACCGGCTTTCATTTTGGAGCAATGGATTTCAATGAATTTAGGAGAATAACATGGATTGTTATCGTGGTTTTAGGGGCGGACAATGGTTAGATAGCGTTGATGTTCGCGATTTTATACAAAAGAATTATACTCCTTATGAGGGTGATGATTCGTTTCTAGAAGGACCAACTGAGGCAACAAATCAATTGTGGGCTCAAGTTATGGATCTTAATAAGCAAGAAAGAGAAGCAGGGGGCGTACTTGAAGCTGATACAAAGGTAGTTAGTTTAATTGATGCTCATGATGCAGGCTATTTAAATAAAGATTTAGAAAAAATTGTTGGTTTCCAAACAGATAAACCTTTTAAGCGTAGTTTACAACCTTTTGGAGGTATTCGTGTTTCTGAGAGTGCTTTAAAGTCTTACGGTTTTGAAATCGATCCTGAAGTTAAGCGTATTTTTACTGATTATCGTAAAACTCATAATGCTGGTGTTTTTGATGCTTATACTCCAGAAATTAAACAAGCTCGTCATTGTGGTATTATTACAGGTTTACCTGATGCTTATGGCCGTGGACGAATTATTGGTGATTATCGTCGAGTAGCTTTATATGGTGTTGATCGTTTAATCGAATTTAAAATCGAAGATATGGAAATTATTTCCAAAACAATGACTGAAAAGGTTATTCGTGAGCGTGAAGAACATAGTGAACAAATTAGAGCTTTAAAACGTTTGAAAAACATGGCTGCTAAATATGGTTATGATATTGGTCGTCCGGCCGAAAATGCTAGGGAAGCTATCCAATGGACATATTTTGCTTATTTAGGTGCTATTAAAGATCAAAATGGGGCAGCGATGAGCCTTGGTCGTGTTTCTACATTCCTAGATATTTATATTGAGCGTGATCTTAAAGAAGGTACATTGACTGAAAAAGAAGCTCAAGAGTTAATGGATCATTTTGTTATGAAGTTACGTTTAGTTAAATTTATGCGTACTCCTGAATATAATGATTTATTCTCGGGTGATCCGACATGGGTAACTGAGTCAATTGGTGGTATGGGTATCGATGGTAGAACATTAGTAACTAAAAACTGTTTCCGTGTTTTACATACATTGATTAATTTAGGACCGGCACCGGAACCAAATTTAACTGTTCTGTGGTCTAATCAGTTGCCGATGGGCTTTAAACAATTCTGTGCTAAGATTTCGATAGAAACTAGTTCAATTCAATATGAAAATGATGATATAATGAGAATTGATGCTGGTGATGATTATGCGATTGCTTGCTGTGTAAGCTGTATGAAGATTGGTAAACAAATGCAACAGTTTGGGGCACGGGCTAACTTGGCTAAAGCACTATTATATGCTATTAATGGTGGTTTTGATGAAGTTAAACGTGAACAAGTTGCTCCAATGTTTGCGAAAATTACTAGCGAAATACTTGATTTTGATGAAGTTATGGCTAAATATGATCAAGTATTAGATTGGTTGGCTGAATTATATGTTAATGCTTTGAATATTATTCATTATATGCATGATAAATATTCTTATGAAGCTATTCAAATGGCATTACATGATCGTGATGTAACTCGTTTATTTGCGACTGGTATTGCTGGATTGAGTGTTGTTGCTGATAGTTTAAGTGCTATTAAATATGCTAAAGTTAAACCGATACGTGATGAAGAGGGTATTGCGATCGATTTTGAAATCGAGGGCGAATATCCAATGTATGGTAATAATGATGATCGCGTTGATGATTTAGCTAAAGATTTAGTTAAGAGATTTATGAATAAGATTCGTAAACAACAAACATATCGTGATGGCTGGCATTCAATGTCAATTTTGACAATTACTTCAAATGTTGTTTATGGTAAAAAGACAGGAGCTACTCCTGATGGCCGTAAGGCGAAAGAACCATTTGCTCCAGGTGCTAATCCGATGCATGGTCGTGATCATAGTGGGGCATTGGCTTCATTAGAGTCAGTTTCTAAATTACCATATACACATGCTCGTGATGGTATTTCAAATACTTTTAGTATCGTACCAAATTCATTAGGAAAGGAATAATTTAAGATGAGTAATAAAGTAGATAACTTAGTAACTATGATTGATGGTTATGTGCAAAATGGTGGACACCATTTAAATGTAAATGTTTTTAATCGTGAAACATTATTGGATGCTCAAAAACATCCTGAAAAATATCCTCAATTAACAGTTCGTGTTTCTGGATATGCGGTTAACTTCAACAAATTGACAAAAGAACAACAAGATGAAGTTATTTCTCGTACAATGCATGAATCAATGTAATTAAAAATATAAAGGGAGTATATGCCAGTTTTGGTTTAGTTTGCGACAATCCGGATTATGTCCCGCAGGCTAATTAAATTAGAGACTTTATGATCGTAAAGTCTCTTTTCATTATTTTTGGAGGTTATTATGTTACATTTTAATGAAGATGTAAATGCTTATTCAAAAGCAGGATTAACTACTGAACAAGTAAATAAACTATTGCTAGAGCATGGTTATAATCAATTGCCGGTAGCTAAAAATAAACCTTTATGGTTACGTTTTTTATTACAGTTTAATGATGTTATGATTTATATTCTTTTAATTGCGGCAGGATTATCTTTTGTTATGAATGACGCAATTGAAGCTATAGTAATTCTAGCAATCGTTATACTAAATGCAATTTTAGGTTTATATCAAGAAGGTAAAGCTCAAAATGCGATAGCAGCATTAAAAAAACTAGCAGCATTACATGCTAGAGTATTAAGAGATGGTGCTATTAGTATGATTGATGTTAAAGAATTAGTTGTTGGTGATATCGTTTATTTAGAAGCCGGAGATTTGGTTAGTGCTGATATGCGATTATTAGAAACAACGAATTTAAAAATCGATGAATCAACATTAACAGGAGAATCTGTTCCAGTTGAAAAAAATGCTAATGTTATATTAGATAGCAATACCTTATTAGGTGATAGAATTAATATGGCATATAGTAGTGGCCAAGTTACTTATGGTAAAGGTATGGGAATTGTGGTTGCTACAGGTATTAATAGCGAGATGGGTAAAATTGCTGATAAATTATCGCAAGCCAGTGATGGACTAACTCCATTACAAAAACAATTAAATTCTTTAGGTAAAAATTTAGGGATTATTGGTTTAATAGTTTGTTTAATTTTATTTGTGATTGGTTTATATAATGGTATTTCGCCTTTTGAAATGTTGTTAACGGCAATTAGTTTAGCGGTTGCTATTATTCCAGAATCATTACCGACTGTAGCGACTATTGTTTTATCATTAGGAGTTTCGCGGTTAGTTAAAAGAAAAGCCATTGTTAAAACTTTGCCATCAGTTGAAACTTTAGGTTCGACTAGTGTTATTTGTAGTGATAAAACAGGTACATTAACTCAAAATAAAATGGTAGTTAAAGATTATTTTCTATTAAATAGTCAACAAGAAGCAATTTTAAGAAAAGGTATGGCATTATGTAATGATGCTAATTATGATGAAATTAATCAAGTTTGGATTGGTGATCCTACAGAAATTGCTTTAAAACAATGGTCTAATTTCCAAAGCGATGATACTATTATTAGAAGTGGTGAAATACCGTTTGATTCGGAAAGAAAATTAATGACAGTTTTGATAAATGATCAAGATGTATATACTAAAGGTGGCGTTGATGAGGTTTTAAATATTTGTACTAATCTTAGTAATGATGATAAAGCTAAAATTTTAGAATATAATCAACAAATGGCTAAAAAAGCTTTGAGAGTGTTAGCATTAGCTACTAAAAATAATGGTATATTAAGTGAAGATAATTTAGAATTCATTGGATTAGTTGGTATGATTGATCCACCTAGATTAGAAGTTATTGAAGCGATTAAAAGTTGTCATCAGGCTCACATTTTACCGGTTATGATTACTGGTGATCATTTATTAACTGCTCAAGCAATTGGTAAAGAAATTGGTTTATTACAGTCAGGACAAGAGTGTGTTAGTGGTAAAGAGTTAGAATTAATGACTGATCAACAATTATTTGAGCGGGTTAAAAATATTGGTATTTATGCTAGAGTTTCGCCTCAGCATAAAGAAAGAATAGTGCAGGCTTTTCAAAAACATGGTTGTATTGTGGCGATGACTGGTGATGGAGTTAATGATGCTATTGCTTTAAAACGAGCTGATATTGGGTGTGCGATGGGGATTGTTGGTAGCGAGGTTTCTAAGCAAGCGGCGGATATGATTTTAATGGATGATAATTTTGCGACGATTGTTAGTGCTGTGCATGAGGGGCGCAGGATTAAAGATAATATTTTAAAATCAATTATCTATTTATTGTCTTGTAATTTTGGTGAATTGTTATTATTAGTTGCCGCATTATGTTTAGGTTTAGATGTTCCTTTACTAGCGATTCATATTTTATGGATTAATTTAGTTACTGATTCTTTACCAGCATTAGCACTTGGTGTTGATCCTGCTAGGGAAAAGATTATGGATGATTATCCTCAAAATAGTAGTTCTTTATTAAATTTTAATCGGATAATTTATATATTATTTTATGGATTTACTATTGGTATGCTTTCATTTATAGCTTTTAAAATTGGCAATAATATTTCTTTAGAAATGGGACGGACTATGAGTTTTACAGTTCTAGGATTTAGCCAGTTAATTCATAGTTTTAATATTCATTTAGGTAAAGATAAATTTTTTAGTAGCATCTTTAATAATAAATTTATGTGGTTAGCATTTTTGATAAATAGTATTATGATGTTTATCGTATTATATGTGCCACCATTTAGATATATTTTTAAACTAAGCTATATGGATTTTAATAATCTACTTATATGTTTAGGATTATCTTTTGTGCCGTTTATTATTAATGTGTTTGTGCGATTAATTAAAAATAATAGTTAAAAAAGAGTATTTTTAAAGTAATAATATCAAGTATCATGTTACTATTAGTTTTAGGCGAGGATTTTATGGATAGTGGATTGACGATTTTTAATAGTTTTTTAGCGGGGATAATTAGTTTTTTATCACCATGTATACTAGCATTGATTCCAATCTATATTGGCTATATTACTAAAAGTGCTAAAAATAAAAAGCAAATTATAATATTAACTACTTCTTTTATTACTGGTATTATTACTGTTTTTTTAATATTATCTTTAGTTGTTGGTGGTATTAGTAACATTTTAGTACAATATAAACATTTAATAGGTATTATTGGTGGAATCATTTTAATTTTAATGGGTTTATTACAATTAGGTATTTTTGGTGGCTATCATTTAAAAATAAATATTTTTAAAAATTTTAACCCAACTTCTTTAAATATAATTAGCGCATTTATTTTGGGAATAATTTTTGGGATTAGCTTTACTCCGTGTATAGGGCCATTTTTATCGAGTTTTATTATATTAATTGTTACTAATTATTCGACTCATTATTGGTTATATATTATTTTTTATGCTTTTGGTTTAATTGTGCCTTTTATCTTATTGGGATTCTTTTTTAAAGGAATATTGTCATTTTTAAAAAAGCAACAAAAGATTGTGGCATGGATTTATCGGATAATTGCTTTGGTTTTGATAGTGATTGGGATTTTTCAAATTGTTGATAATTATAAAATAGCTAATAAAGAGGCTAATAATTCAGCTTTAGTTACTGTACAAAATAATAATGATAATAATTTAGTATTTAAAGATCAATATGATCAAACAATTAATTTATATGATTATCAAGGTAAATATATTATGTTAAATTTTGTTGCTAGTTGGTGTCATTATTGTAAGCAACAAATTCCTTTGTTAGAACAATTTCAAAATAGTAATCCTGATGTAGAAGTATTTTTGGTTATGAGTGATCAAGTTAATAATGATGGTACTAATATTCAAGAATTTGGTAAAAAGCTGACTTTAAGAGTTTTAAATGATGTAGATAATCGGTTGTTTGCTGGTTTTGGTGTTTCTGGCTATCCTATGGCTTACTATATTGGTCCTGATTTTAGGCCGATTGTTAAAATTCCTGGCTTTAGTCAGACTTTAGAAAATTTAAATGATTTATATAAACAAGTAGTAGAAATTTATCGTAATCAGAGTTCTGCGGTTGAATAATTATCTTTTTTATACTATTATTATGTTAGATTGAGGAGGTTTTGTATGCAAGCACAATTAAAAGATTTACTAGATATTATTACGGCTAACAATATGACTTATCGCCAAAAATTATTAAGTTTGGGTAATGCGGCGGAAAGGTTATTTAATCCAGTAGATTTATTGGGATATACTGAAGAAGAGTGGGAATATATTAATAATCAGATGATTTGTGATTTAAATGAGGGATATGCTATTTATCGTCCTCGTTATATTTGTCCTGATTATAGCGTTTATTTTAAAAATGGTTGTAAGTTTTTAGGCTTAGATGCTCCTAAAACTTTGGATGAGGCATTAGATGGTTTATTGATTATTTATGCTCATGTTCCTAGCATTACTACCTATCCAGTATTTATTGGTCATTTAGATACTTTACTAGATCCATTTATTAGTGATGAAGAGGCTGATTATATTAAAATTAAACGCTTTTTAAATCATATTGATAAGACGATTGCTGATTCGTTTTGTCATGCTAATATTGGGCCATATGATACTAAGGCTGGTCGCTTAATTTTAAAGGCTGTAATTGAGTTAGAAAATCCGACTCCAAATATGACTATTAAATATGATAAAGATATTACTAGTAAAGAGTTTGCTCAGTTAGCAGCAAAAGCTTGTTTATTAGTTTCTAAACCTTCTTTTGCTAATGATAAATATTATAAAAAAGATTTAGGCAATTATTGTCTTGCTAGTTGTTATAATGCTTTGCCACATGGTGGTGGTGCTTATACTTTAACTAGATTGCGTTTAGGTACTATGGCTAAAGGGGCTAATAGCGTTGATGAATTTGTTAATCAGCTATTACCTAAAGTAGCTAATTTAGCTTTATCAACAATGGATAAACGCCATCGTTTTGTTGTTGAAAAATCTAATTTCTTTGCGACTAGTTTTTTAGTTGAAGAAGGTTTTATTAGTCAAGACAATTTTACAGGTATGCTGGCGATTGTCGGGTTGGCTGATGCTACTAATCGTTTCTTAGAGTTAGAAGGTTTGAATGAAACTTTTGGTAAGAGTGTTCGTGGTGATCAAATTGCGACTATGATATTAGATAAGTTAGAAGAAATTAATGCTAATCATGAAGCAATTCATTGTCAAAGAACTAATAATCGTTATTTATTACATGCTCAAGTTGGTGCTAGTCTAAGTGATGAAGATAAGAT
>JAEWIH010000084.1 GCA_023387245.1 Bacillota bacterium
GCTCTAGCCTTAGCAATAGTATTCATAAAGGGAATTTCCATAGTCTCAAAACCACAAACAACCGCCTTAGAAGCCGCATAAGCAATGCCCTTACTAAGATTCTCCATAAACCAATTAACTGTATCACTATCACTATCCTCATAATAAACATCATAGCCAGCCAATTGAATTATCTTAACACCTAAATAATCAGCCAAGTCAACAGCACGATAAAAAATATCCAACGATTTCTCTCTAATAGCCTCATCATGGCTCCCCAAAGGAAAACGTCGATGGCCACTCAAACACATAGTCTTAACCGGTAATCCCACCATCAAAATCGCTTCTTTAATTTCTCTAGCCAAATCCCGATTATATAAACGTTCTAATTTAGCATCAGTCTCATCAATCGAAATCTCAACACTATCATAGCCACTATCCTTAGCAATCTGTAATTTTTCAACCCAACTCAAACTACTAGGCATCGACTTTTCATATAAACCTAAACTATACTTCTTCATTTTTTCTGACCATAATAAGCATTAGGACCATGCTTCCTTAAAAAATGTTTATCCAATAACGACTGTTGCATCCGAGAAATTCTAGGATTTAGAATATAAGCATTCATATTCATTTTAGCCACTTCTTCCAAAACCACCGCATTATGCACCGCATTAAAACAATCTTTACCCCAAACAAAAGGGCCATGACTCATCACAACACAACCAGGAATATAATCAGGATTTAAATTACGAGCTCTAAAAGTCTCAACAATCACCTTACCCGTATTCAACTCATATTCTTCCTCGATTTCACTATCAAACATATGTCTAGTACAAGGAATATTTCCATAAAAATAGTCCGCCTGAGTCGTACCTAAGGCCTCAATATCTAATCCCGCCTGAGCAAAAGAAGTCGCAAACGGTGAATGAGTATGCACAACACCACCAATATTTTCAAACTGGCGATATAACTCTAAATGAGTCGGGCAATCACTAGAAGGCTTTAGTCTACCCTCAACCACATTCCCATCTAAATCAACAATTACAATATCATCCTCACTCATAACATCATAACTAACACCACTAGGCTTAATCGCAACCAAACACTTTTCACGATCAATTTCAGAAACATTTCCCCATGTAAAAGTAATTAAACCATGTTTAGGCAACAATAAATTCGCAGCCAATACTCGCTTCTTTAAATTTTCTAACATATAACTCTCCTTGGCAAAAAGAGGGCAATCACCCTCTCTTTATAATATTATTTCTTAAATTTTTCAACCAAACCAGACTCTTGAAATAATTTTGTAATCTCAGCTTCCGACATAACATTCATAACACCAATCACCGGAATGCCCTTATCTTGAGCATTTTTAAACTGAGCAACAAATGGTTTAGAAGTAAACACAACATCATACATAGTAGCAGTTGATTTACCCTCAGCCACCGCACAATGATGCATCTTTGTAATTGGTACTCCTAACTTAGTCATAGCTTTTTTAACAGTCATACTCATCATTAAACTTGTACCAGAACCATTAGCACACGCAACTAAAACCTTCATAAACCCTCCTTTATTGTTTAGCCATTAATGCTTTATAAGCCTCATAATCTTCAGTAATCAAGAAATATCCCTTAGGATTAGCACGATATTGAAGTTGAGGAATAGCCAATAAAATAATAGCAACTAATGCAATACCAGCATATCCTAAGAAATGCATTACATATGTAAATCCTGGCCAAATAACCGCCCAGTCAAACATACCAAGATATCCACCAAACTGTGCCAAACCTACAGCACCAGCAATAAAGGCACTACCAAATACTTGACATAAACCTGAAATAAACGGGAACAACATAGCAGCCCTTGACCCACCACGATTATTAGCAAATACACCAATAACCGCATTATCAAAGAACATTGGAATAAATCCGGCAATAATTAAAACTGGTGATTTCATTAATAATAAAATACCAATCGCCACAAATTGACCTAAAGCACCAAATAAGAAACCAATAGTAACGGCATTAGCAGAACCAAAACCAAAAGTCGCAGCCACATCAATACCAGGAACAGCACCAGGTAATAATGTATTTGAAATACCTTGGAATGATTGAGTTAATTCACCAACGAAAGTTCTAACACCTAATTGTAAAATTGCTAGATAAACCGCAAAATTTAAAGCAGTTTTTAAAATATAGAAGAAGAAACTAGCATTAGGAGCTAACATTTTATTAGCAATTAAATAATCTTTACCCAATGCCAAAATAATAATTCCAAAGAAGAAGAACATTAAAATCGAAGTCGATACCATATTTTCTTGGAAAATATTCAAGAAACCAGGCAATTCAATATCTTCAAGTCGTTTAGCATTATTAGATTTAAATTTTTCTGCCAATTTAGCAAAAATAGCAACCCCAAACATTTGTTGATGGGCAATCGCAAAACCAGCACCATCAGTCAATTCTTGTGTAATATCTACAGTTAAATTCGAACCAACTGCCCAATATAAACCAAGTAACAAAGACATAACAGTCAACATAACTGTACCATTTAAAGAAGGAACTGCCCATAAAATCAACCAAAAACCTGTAGCAGCTTGTTGAATTTGAACATTACCAGTAGTAAATACAGCACGTAGTTTAGTAAATTTACGCAAACGCACTAAAATCATATTAAAAATAAATGCGAATAATAATAAATAAACAACCGCCGTAAATGTCTGACCAAATACTTTTTCAACCCCTGATTCAACTGCTAATTGACCATTATAAGGATCAATAATAATAGCAGACATTTGAAAACGGTCTTTAATCGCATAAATAATATTTTTAGAAGTCGCAACCAAGCCACCAGAACCCGCTTGCAAAATCATAAAACCTACAGTAGCTTTAAAGAAACCAGCTATTACTTCATAGATTGGCTTGCGAAGTAATAAATAACCAACTAAAACTATAAAACCAATTAGAAAGTTTGGTTGAGTTAAAATATTATCCAAAAAATATTTCCAACCAATTAATAAATAATTCAGTATATTTTCCATCTATGTTTTCCTCTATTTATTATATTTTTTACTAATCGCAGCAACATCATCAATATTATTTGCCTGCTGCAACTGCTCAACTATTTCATCATTCATTAAAAGATCCATCAATCTTTGCATATTTTCTAAATGACAATCAGCATCAACTGCCGCTAAAGTAAACAACAACGTTACATCTTTACTAGGATCTGTGGCATCAAATGCTACCGGTTTTCTAATCTTAGTCATTGAAATGGCCGTCTCATAAACACCAGCCCCTCCCTGAGAAGCATGTGGCATCGCAATACCCGGAGCAATTACAATATATGGCCCATATTGATTTAAACAATCAATTATCGAATCAACATATGTCTTATCAATAATTTTATGTTCCAATAATGCAGAACAAGAAAGATTAACAGCTTCTTTCCAATCCAAAGCCTCATCATAAAAACGAACTAAATCTTTTTCTAATAACGTAGCTAACATAAACCCTCACTATAATATTGACTTAAACGGAACGTTTCTTGGATGTTCAAAACAATCTTCAAATCCTCGACGATAATGATAAGCTAATTTATCTTTATCAAGTGGCCATACATATTTACCACCAACATCCCAAATAAATGGATGAAACTTATAACCCAAAACATCTTTTTTATAATTATAAATTAACATTATTTCATTCGGATCAGCTTTCATATTAGTCCAAACATCATGATGCAAAGGAATAACTACTTTACAACCACAAGCCTCAGCCATCCGACAAATATCTACTGAAGTCATTTTATCTTGACAACCAATTGGATTTTCGCCATAGCAGCCAAAAGCAATATCAATATCAGGATATTTCTTTCCAACCTCAGCATAACAAATACTATAATGAGAATCAGAAGCATGATAAACTTTACCAGCCGGCATTTCAATTAAGTAATTAACCGCCTTTTCATCCATATTAGTCGGACAAACACCTTCAATATCTTCGCCAACTTTAGTAGTAACTAAACATGTCCGATCATAAGAATCTAGCACATGAATTTTAGTATCCTTAACAGTAATAACATCACCAGGAACAACTGTAATACAGCGCTCTTTCGGAACGCCCCAACTAACCCATTTATTAACACACTCTAGCGGCCCAATAAAAGGTACATCAGCTCCACAATTTTGTAATACTGCAGCCGCCATATTTATATCAATATGATCACTATGATAATGAGTAGCAAATACCGCATCACATTTGGTAATCGCAAACGGATCAAAAACAATCGGAGCAGCACGTAAATTAGGTTGTAATTTTTTTACACCCATCATGTTCCGCATTTGGTGATAAGGCACCATATCCGCAACTTTTTGAGTACGCTTTCCATTACCAAACCATAAATCAACAGCAATATTTGTGTCGTTTTCAGTCTTAAACCAAACACCAACACAACCAATCCACCACATCGCAAAAGTTCCAGGAGCAACTACTTCATTGTCAATTTCTTCATTAAGCCAACTACCCCATTCAGGAAATGCACCTAGAATCCAACTTTCACGCGTAATATCCTTGACATTAGCCATTTTCTTCCCCTTCCTACCAGTTTCGGTTATATTATTATAATACTACATTCAAAATCTAATTTTTGTGTTTTTTATGAATTATTTAATATCTAACCATCAAAAACATTCATATAAATCGCTTACATCATTTTATATGAACAAATTATTGCCAAAAATGTTCATATATGCTATATTCAAAACATGAAAATAATATTTAAATTTTTACCAATAATCAAAACCATTATAAAAATATGTATGTTCATTATTTTTATTTATGTATTTAAACAATTAATAATCCAAGCTAATGACTTGTTTCTAAAAATATTTTATGGTGTTTTTGGAACAATCATTTTAATTGGAATGTTATTTTATGAATATTTAAAATATATTTATGAAAAAATGATTATTGCACTAACTATAAATTGTAATTATCAACAATATAATCAGCTTAAAAATAAATTAATTAAATTAGATATTTTTAAAGGCTTTAAACCTTCGTTAATAATTAGCGATACCTTATATTATATTGATCAAAAAGATGGAACAAAAGTTTTAGAAATTTTAAAAGATAATGAAACATTTTATCGTGGTCATTTAGATTATTTATTAATTTATCATCATAGCTTATTTAGTGCCTATTGTCTATTAAATAATCGCACCCAAATGAAACATAGTTATGATAGTTTAAATAAATTACGATCAACTAATCAAAGAAAAAGAAAAAAAGTAATGAAACTTCTTTATAATTGGGATGAAATTGATGGTCAAGCTCAATTATTTATTCATCGCGATCCTAAAAAAGCTTTAACATTTTTTAATAAAGTAAATATTAAAAAATTGAACCCAAGAGAAAGGGTGCTTTTGCTTGCTAAAAAATTATTATCATATCGCCAATTAAATAATTATCAACAAATTTTATTATTGACTAAGGAAATTGAAAGTTATAGTCCAAATAGTCCATATATTGTTGGAGATAATTATGAAAAATAGTTTAATTAATGTTAATCAACGCCGTGATTTTATTTTTAATCTATTACTTAAACATAAATATGTTGAAGTTAAAGACATAGCTGCTAAATGTAAAGTTTCTGAATTAACTATTCGTCGTGATTTAGAATTTTTTGAACATAAATCATTAATCGAAAGATATTATGGTGGTGCTAGACTTATTGAAGATAGTAGTGCCGATCAAAAATCTCATCAATTAAATATTACTAAAGAAGCTATTGCTAAAACCGCAGCCAAATATATTGATTCTGGTGATACGATTTTTATTAATACTTCATCAACCGCTTTACTAGTTATTAAATATTTAAATACAAAACAAGTTACTATTATTACTAATAGTACTAAAGCTCTAACAATGAATAATAATCCAAATGCTACTATTATTTTAAGTGGAGGCGAAGTATATCCAAAAAAAGATTCGATGGTAGGTGATTTTGCGCTTAATAACTTAACTAAAATTCATGTCTCAAAATCGATTTTAGGCTGTAGTGCTTTAAGTTTAAATGAAGGTTTAACTACTTCTATTCATAGCGAAGTATCACTTAATCAAACGATGTTAAAAAATACTAAGGGATTGAGAATTATTGCTCTTGATTCTAGTAAAATTAATAAAGTAGCTAGTTATGTTACTGCTTCTTTAAGTGATATCGATATGATTATTACTGACAAAAAAGCTAATCATGAAGATATTGAAAAAATAAAACAAAAATATTTAATTAAAGTTATATTAGTCTAATTATAAATATTATAAAAAGTCGTTAAACTATGTTTTAACGACTTTTTCTAAAATGATACATCATAATAGCTGACGCAACACCAACATTTAAAGACTCAAAGGCACAAGTTTCAATTCTAACTAAAGCCTTAGCTTTAGCCCTAAATATTTGAGAAACACCAGCCCCTTCATTACCAACTACTAATGCTAATCTTTCATAATTAACTTTATTTAAATCTATACCCTCACTAACATCAGAAACAATTAAATCTAAATCTAAAGATTCAATAATATCCTTAGCACTCATATATTTAAAAGGAATATGAAAAATCGCACCTTGACTGGCCCTAATGACTTTATCATTATAAATATCAACACTATTATCAGTTAATAAAATTAAATCAAAACCAAAACTATAAGCACTCCGAATTATAGTACCAATATTACCTGGATCATTAATTCGATCCATAATTAATACTTTATTGGCCACTGAAACACTAAATTGCAAAAAGTTACATAATCCAAATACTTTACTGCCTGAAGCAGTAGTTTTTAAAGAAGTGGCAATCTGTTCATTAATAATATGTTTATTGATATTAAAATCAGGATAATAATCATCATCAACCATATATAATTCTACTAAAGCGTTAGCTTGATAAGATTCTTTGATTAAATGATCGCCTTCAATTAAAAATTGAGAATATATTTGACGATACTTTTTTTGACATAAGCTACGAAGATACTTAATTTTTTGATTATTTTTAGATTCAATTTTTTCCATACAAAACTTCTTTACAACGTGGACATAAACCATTTTCATCAACTTCTGCTACTACGTTCCAACAGCGTTGACATGTATGTCCATTGGCAACTAAAACCTCAATATTATCTCCTAATTCAACTACTACTTTTGATACAATTAACCATTGAGCAAATTGATTTAAATTTTCAAATACACTATCAATATCAGAAATTAATTGTTGACTAGTTGATAGTTTTAATTCAGCTTTTAAAGAAGTCCCAATTATTTTTTGTTCTCTCGCTACTTCTAAAGCTTTAAAAATATTTGAACGCAATTCCATTAAACGATTCATTTTATTTAAATCTTCTTCTGACATATCAATATTTAAGTCAGCCATAAATAAATCTAATTGGACAGAATCATATTGATGATTATCAATTAATTGATATAGCTCTTCGCAAGTAAATGGAATAATTGGTGTTAAAATATGTAGTAATCCTTCTAAAGCAATATCTAAAACTGTTTGAACTTGCCGTCTTCTTAAACTATCTTGTTTTAAAATATATAAAATATCTTTTGTAAAGTCTAAATAATAAGCAGACAATGTATTAATCATTAACTTAGAAACTTTCGAAGTTATACTACTAAAATCATAATTTAAATAAGCTTGTTTACATTCTTTTAAAGTTTGATTAACTACATATAAAACATGTTTATCAATTAGTGGTAACGTGCTAATTTCAACACGCTTATCTAAGTCACTGACATTACCATGTAAAAATCTTAAAGTATTTCTAATTTTACGATATGTTTCAGTAACTTGTTTTAATAAAGCTTCAGAAATACTAATATCACTTGTATAGTCAACACTAGCAACCCACAATCTTAAAATATCTGTTCCTAATCTTTGACATATTTTATCTGGAGTCAAGGCCGCTCCTTTAGACTTAGATAATTTTTCACCTTTTTCATCAACAATAAAACCATGAGAAACTACTTGTTTATATGGACTAATATTAAAAGCACCTGCACCAATAATTAAACTTGAATTAAACCATCCACGATATTGATCACTACCTTCTAAATATAAGTCAACTGGTAAAGAAATTCCTTGTGATTGCAATGCTGCTGTATGAGATACACCAGAATCAAACCAAACATCTAAAATATCTTTTTCTTTAGTAAAAATATTATCAGGACTATTAGGATGGCTATAATTAGCTGGTAATAAATCTTTAGCTTCAAGTTGATACCAAATATTTGATCCGTGCTTTTCAAACAATTTAGCAATGTGTTCAAAAACAACTTCATCCATAATTGGAGTTTTGTCTTGGGCATAAATAATTGGTATTGGTAAGCCCCAAGCTCTTTGACGAGAAATACACCAATCATTACGATCAGCAATCATTCGATGCATCCGAGTTTGGCCCCAACTTGGTTTCCAATTTATGTCGTTATCGATCATGTTTAAAACTTGATCTCGTATTAAGTCGATAGAAGCAAACCATTGATCAGTTGCTCTAAAAATTATTGGTTGTTTAGTTCGCCAATCGTGAGGATATGAGTGGGTAATGAATACTAATTTTAATAAATCGCCTTGTTCATCTAATTTAACAGTTACTAATTTATTGCCTTCATCAGTAGTTTTGCCACTTAACCACTCCCCACTATCTGCTATAAAGCGTCCTCTTTCATCAACATTACAATATGGCTCTAGACCATATTTCAATCCGATAATATAGTCATCCATACCAAAACCTGGTGCAGTATGGACACAGCCAGTACCTGAATCACTTGTTACATGTTCCCCACATAAAACTAATGATAAGCGATCGTATAGTGGGTGCTTGGCACTAAAACGTTCAAGTTGACTACCTTTATATTTATTAATTACTTGATAATCATTTAGTTCAAATAATGTCATCAATTGTTCGACTAATTCATTTAAAACAATTAAATTACCTTTTGTTGTTTTTACTAAAGCATATTCAAAATCAGGATGAACACTAATTGCTAGATTGGCTGGAATTGTCCAAGGAGTAGTTGTCCAAATTACAAAATAACTATCTTCTGGTAATAATCCTTGACTATCGACTACCTTAAAGCGAACATAAATTGAAGGATCTTTTTTATCATGATATTCAATTTCAGCTTCGGCTAAAGCAGATTCAGAACTTGGTGACCAATATACCGGTTTTAAGCCTTTATAGATCATACCTCGCATACACATTTTCGCAAAAATTCGAACTTGTTGAGCTTCATATTCGGGTTGTAGTGTAATGTAAGGATTATCATAGGCACCGATTGTTCCTAAGTTAATAAAATCTTGCTTTTGTTGAGCAACTTGTTCTAAAGCATATTGATGACAATATTCCCTAAATTGATTAATAGGAACTTCTTTGCGATTAATGCCATTTTTAGTAACTTGATTTTCAATTGGTAGACCGTGAGTGTCCCAGCCTGGACGATAATGTACTTTATATCCTAATTTATGGCGAGAACGAACGATAAAATCTTTTAAAATTTTATTTAGGGCATGGCCGATATGAATATGTCCATTCGCATATGGCGGACCATCGTGTAGTATAAAATCAGGTTTGTTTTGATTAATTTCTAGCATTTTATAATATAGATCCATTGATTGCCAGAGATTGATGAATTTATCTTGTTTAGAAACTAAATTACCACGCATTTCAAAGTCGGTTTGGGGTAAATGTAGTGTATCTTTATAGTCCATATTTTTTCCTCCAATATAAAAAAATGCCCAAGATAAGGGCGTATTAACGCGGTACCACCTTACTTTGAGCTTAAATCTTTAACGCAGAAAACGGGAAAAATTACTAACTTCATTTTTCCGGTAAATAAGTGATATTATAATTAAACATCTGATTATGTCGCACCAACCCATAACTCTCTTAACATATTTTAATTATAACTTGTCTTATTTATAACCAATAATTATTCTTGATAATATTCACTACCACCATCAGCATCGATTTCTCCTTCAACGCCCATAGTAGGTGGAGCACATAAAATTACATTCGCATCTAATTTTTGAATTGAACCATCTAAGGCAAAAATAACGCCAGTTAAAAAATCTATCGTCCTTTGAGCGAAATTAGCAGGCAAACGTTTTAAATTAACAACTGCTGCTCGCTTTTCTTTTAAATGAATAGCAACTTCTTCACTTTCTTCAAAAGTTCTTGGTTCAAATAAAACCATCGTCGCATCAGTTTTTACACGAGGACGACTAGCTTTTGGCTTTTCATAACTACTCAATTTTTGATATTCATCTTTTTCAAATTCTATGCCTTCTTCGTAAACTTCATCTTCTGGAGCAATAAACGAAATTAATTTATCCTTTAAACCCATATAAACCTCCATAATTGCCTATATTATAACATTGTCCTTTAAGTTAAACAACTATTAATCAAGAGTTTTATATGTATATTTAAAAATAAATAGAGATATAGTGTCTATACCTCTATTTTGATAATAAATTTGATAATATTTCACCAACTTTATATCCAGTTGTTAATGCCCAACCAACATCGGCACCTGGAATCGAATCACTTCCTCTTGCACCACCTGCAACATCACCAATCGCAAACAATCCTTCAATAGCTTTATTAGAAGTGTTGACAACTTGTAAATTATCATTAATTTTTAAACCACCTAATGTCGTCGCATATCTTGGTTTTTGTTCAACTAAATAATATGGACCTTCACCAATTTTAGCACTCATATACTTAGGG
>JAEWIH010000116.1 GCA_023387245.1 Bacillota bacterium
ATCCTGAACCACTCAATTTAGCTCCATAGCAACCTGCATCTAATAAGTCATTAATTATTTGTTCTAAAATCGGGTGAGAGACTCCAATTTCTTTTAAATACTCTTGATTAGCATTTAATAATTTACCTAAATATTGAATATTAGTCGGTACTAATAACTCTTGTTTAATTAGATTAGAAATATTTCCAATTTTTTCTAAAACAGAATGAGTTTGATTAATAAAAATATTATTCGCAACAGCCATAACCGCGTCTTTAGTCGAAGATTGAATTCCACTATTAATAATCAATAAACAAGCGCCATAATTAATATTTAAAAATTCTATACCTTTATCACGATTAAACCACAATGGCTTTTGATAAACAGCAATAGCACTATCAACACCACTAGCATTACCATGAGCAACCTTTTCTGCTATTTGAATTAAATCTATTAATTTATCATTACTTAGAGGTAATTGATAATAATCAAAAATCGCCCGAACAATTCCACAACTTACTGCCGCACTAGAACCTAAACCACAATTAGCTGGAATAGTTGAATTAATAACGATTTTAAACATTTCAAAACGATTAATTAAAACCATAATTGATAAAATTAATTGTTGAATATTTTTTAAACTATTAGGAACTAAATGTAATGGTCCTTTATAAATATCGGATTCTATTTCCCAAGTATTAGAAATAAACAAACTAACATTAACAAAAATACTATTAACTGGCATAACTAAGGCATTATATCCATATACAACACTATGCTCGCCACTAATAATAATTTTTGCGCCTACATTATTATGCACCATAAATTATTGCCCTTTATCATTAATAATATGTACATCTAATTGATTATAAGGCATACTTAAACCTACTAACTTAAATTCCAAGTTAATTTGTTCATTAATCGCATAATAAGTATTCCAATATTCATCATTAACTACATACATCTTTAAAACAAATTTAATACTACTTTCACCAAAAGAATCAATATATACAGATAGCTGATCATCACTAAATAAATCACGGTTAAAATGCTGATTAGCTACTTTATAGATTGTATTTTTTACTAATTCTGCATCACAATCATAAGTTAAATCAAAAAACATATCTAATCTTCTCATACTAAAATGCGAATAATTAGTCAATGAACTATTAGACAAAAAACCATTCGGAATAACGATTAGTTTACAATCTGAAGTTCTTAATTTAGTATGAAAAATTGAAATACTAACAACTGTACCAGCATTACCTTTATTATCTTCTTTAATATAATCACCAACCTTAAAAGGTTTTAATAAAATAATTAAAATCCCACCAGCAACATTAGACAAAGAACCTTGTAATGCTAAACCGATACTTAAACCTATCGAACCTAAAATCGCTAAAAAAGAAGAAGTAGGTAAACCAAAAATACTAATTACTCCCATTAAAATAAAAATATAAATTAAAATCTTAATTAACGCCCTAAAAAAACTAATTAATCCTTCATTATTTGGTTGTTGTGATAATAATTTATAACATAAATTTAAAATAACTTTTTTAATAAACAACCCCACAATGATTAAAATAATTGCGCTAATTAGTCTAATACCAAAATCAGAAATTATTGCCATGTAATCAATTTTATTAAAATCAAACATACTAAATCACACTCTCTTCGTAAATGTATTCTACATCATTTATAATAAAAATAAAAGAATTTAAATAAAAACTGATTGTTATAAGCAATCAGTTTTTATCCCTTTTTACTTTCTTAAATATCGATTTAATCATAGCATCAACCGTTTCAATTTTCGCAATTAATACTAAACTAAAATAAACAATTATCGAAAATAAAATCGTTAATAATAATGCAATTCTAGAAGAATTACCAAGTAATGAATTAAACATATAATAAAAAATAAAAGTCATTACTCCCATTATTAAAGAACAACATAAACATTTAAATATTTGGCTATAATATTTAGAAAAACCAGCACCTAATAAATTGCGTCTATATAATAAATAACACAAAGTAATCATAGCAACAATATAAGCAATACTCATCGCTAAACTAATACCTGCTACTCCCATTTGTTTAGATAATATAATTCCTAGTATCGATTGAGTAACTACAAATACTAGCATACTAATAATAGGAGTTTTAGTATCTTGAAAAGCATAAAAGATTTTAACAACCAAACTATAGACACAAGAAAATAAAATACATAAACAGTAATTTCTAAAAATTGGTTCTAATGCTAGCACATTATCATAAGTAAATTTATTACGCATATAGACAAATTGTAAAATCGGATTAGCCAACACTAATAATCCTATAGCACAAGGTAAAACAAATACAAGCATAGAAACAACAGAAGACCCAACTTCATTAACAGCTTGTTTTAAATTATTATTAGCCACCATTTTTGATAAAGCAGGATACATAACAGAAATAATTGCTACACCAAATATTCCCTCAACAATTCCACCTATTTTAGCAGCATAATTAATATAACTAACGCCACCAATTACACCCGAAGCTAAGCCTTGAGAAATTAGACTACCAACTAAAGTAGTAGCACTACCTAAAATTAGTGGAACTGATAATTTTAACATCTTTTGAATATGGCGATCTTTTAAATCAAAAATAAATTTAAAACGATATCCGCGTCTATAAGCAAAAAATAAAATAATTAACGCTTGGGCCACATAAGCCAATAATATAAAAAATGGCAATAAATAAACATTAGTTTTTTGACAAAAAACAATCCCGAAAATTAAAATAATATTTAGTGGAAACCCCATAATTGCTGGAATTACAAAATGTCCATTAACTTGTAAAAATCCAGTTAATAGTTGAATAACACAAGTAAACATTATTGAAAAAATTGTTACTCTTACGAAAGGAATTAAATAAATTAATTGTTCACCACTAGCACTCGGTAACAAAAAACCTAAAGTAAATTCAGTAAAAATAAATACGAATAAAGAAATAATTAGTCCTAAAAAACACATTACATTTAATGTATTATTCAAAAATAGTTTAGCTTCATATTCAGATTGCTCTTTTTCTATTCTAGCAAACATCGGAATAAAACCCGTAACAAATGCTGCCGTAATCACCATAAAAATAGAATTTGGTAACATCAATGAATAAATAAAAGCATCAGAAATAACCGAAGAACCAAAATAACTAGCTAAAATTGTTTCTCTTAAAAACCCAAATATTTTAGAAAAAACCGTGATACCCATTAATAAAATTGTAATTTTACGCATAATTTACCTCAAAAATAAAAGGCAACTTTTAGCTGCCAACTTTATGCTCTTGATGAATACTTACCATCACTAGTAGAAACTAAAATAACTTCTCCTTCTTGAATAAACAATGGTACTTTAACTTCCAATCCTGTTTCCAAAACCGCATTTTTCGTCGCATTAGTAGCAGTATCACCTTTTACAGCAGGCTCAGCCTCAACCACTTTTAAAGCCACTTTATCCACCAAATCAATAC
>JAEWIH010000020.1 GCA_023387245.1 Bacillota bacterium
TTCAATTCAAAACAAAATGGATGTCTCCTGTAAAATACAGAGAAACATCCATGATTCAAGCAATCAATGATACAATATAACCAATTAACAAACATTCATATATGTCTAGGAAATTGGGTACATATCATTCAGGAGGTTCGCTATAGTCTATAATAACTAAAATATCTAATTATTGAAAATTATTTTTTCCTTTTAAATAAACAAACAATGCCCAAGCAACTAATAATAAAGCTATATTTACTCATCGTCATTAATGTACTTCCCGTATTTGGCAAGGTTAATGTTGGCTGATTAGTTGATAATATTTCGTTACTATTACTAATATTTGTTGTTACTGGTTTATAGGTAATAACATAATATGAAAAATGAGAAGCTTCAAAAACTAAATAATCATTTTCTATTTTAAATGTTACTAACTCTTTATTACCATTATCAATATGCCATAATTGTAAAGAATCTTTCGCTAATAATTGTTCGCTATTTAGCTTAAATTTAATAGTAATTGGATGAGTTGGATCTGGTTGAATTATTGATTGATTATCAAGTAATTTAATATCATAAATTAAAATTTTAGATCCTGGAGCTAATATTTGTTTAAACTCTTCAACAATTGAATTATCATTTACTAAATTAATAACTAATTTTTTACCTGCATAATAATCAGATTGTTCAACAGTAACATTAATATTGTCTTTAACTACTAATTTAAATAATTTAACTAAATTAGTTTTAGCTGCTTCTAATTTAGACCAAACTATCGCATATTCATCTAATGAAATATCTCCTAAATTTAATCCTTTATATTCATCATAAGCCTGCTTATATATAGCATATTCTTCTTCTTTATATGTCTTATCATTATTATCAATTAAAACAACACTATCCCATTCTGATTGTTTAGATAAACTATTAATAACTAATTGAGTTAGCATAGCATTGGATTCATTAATAAATTTACTAATTTCCTCTTGATTACCATTTTCTATTAATTGTGCAATTTTATTTAAATTACTTGTAATTTTTTGACGACTATCTGGAATATAATTATTAATATTTAAATTCGCTATTTTTTCTTTTTGAATTTTAAGTGTAACTATACTAACTAATTTAGATTCTAAATTTCTTAATAAAGCAATACCTTCATTTAATGTATCAGGATTATTGACTAATTGTTTAGCTTTATTTAAGGCATTTATAAATTCTTGATAACTAGCTTTAGTATAGTCGCCACTTGCTAAATTAGATAATCTAGTAATCTCAGCATTATAATCAATAAATACTAAAGTAGTTTTTAATAAATTAATCATTTCTGCAACTTCTTCACTTGTTCCAGATTGTAAAACTTTATTAACTTGATTATCGATTAAATTTTTATATGCAAGATAACTATCGTTAGTATATAAGCTTTCAACTATATCTCGATTTAGTAATGATTTTAATTCTTTAACATTAACTAACTCTTTTTTACTATCTTTAAAAGCAACTACTAATGGTAATAATTGTTTAGGATTTTCTACAGTTACTAAGCCAGTTTCTAAATTTTGTTTTGCTGATTGATACTTATTATATGAATTTATAGTATAGTCATTTGCTAGTAATTCTAATTCATTATTTAATAAAATTTTAGCTTTATCATGTTCTAATTTAGAAAATTTTAGCTGATTTTTAGCATCGAGCAAAGATTGATGCAAAGTATTTATCATACTCTCTGTAGCATTATCCTTATTCTTTATCAATACTTCTATTTTTTTAACAACCGATAAATATTTATTAAAAGAAACAGGCGAATAAATCATAATATCGTCATCCATTAATGATAATTTTTCTAAAATATCATTTTCTAAAATGCTAATATCACCTTTAATTTGAGCTCTATTAATGACAGCTTTTAAACTTGCTAAAGCTAAATCAATATTTGATTGAGTAGCATAAGGATTATCTAAAACTTCTCGAGCAACTTTTTTAGCACGATTATATTCTACCTTACTACTTTCAATCCAATTGTCATAATCTACTGCTTGTAATAAATAATTTTCTAATTCAACTTTATTAACACTTTCCTGTGTTTTACGACTAGTAGTAATTTCGACAATATTACTAATAACATCATTGAATTTAATTTTAACTTCTATCAATTTTTGATTACTAGGTAAAGAAAATTCATTAATTGTTTGATTAAGAATTCCCAAAGTTTTTTCTTTTATTTGTGAATCTTCTAAAATAATTGCATTTATTTGGGCAAATGATGGGCTACCTAATTGAACCATTCTAATAGAATGTTGATCGTTTTGTGAAATTCTATATGTAAATTCGCCTGCCTTAGATAATAGATAATATGTATCATAATTATTATCTAAAGCTAAACTAGGATAATGATTTTTTTCTTCAACAATCGTACTTACTATATCTTTATGTGGTTCGATAGAAATATATTCACCATCATTTAAAACAATTTCATTAATTTCTAACCAACGGTGATTATAAGCTGCAGTTATTTTAAACTTAATATAACGTGCTCTACTATTTAAATCTCTCGCCTCAGCATACATATTTCCGGGATTATTGGAATCATGGAGTAAGTAATTATTATCTTGATAGCTTTTTGCGGTTAAACTATTAGATGAATTACTAACCTGTTCTGGACCAATATGCATAATTTTTTGATATGGACCATCAACACTCTCGCTAATCAATACATCCATACTTCGAGGAAAATCTAAAGAATTTTCATTTATATAATAACGTAAACTATTAATTGGTACTATATGTCCTAAATCAAATAAAACTTCATTATTTAATAATTGAGGACCAGTGAGTATAATACTACTACTCAAATCGCCATCAAATACATGTCCTAAATTATTTTTTGTTCTAACATCTCTGGCATTATTATTATTAGCAAAATTACTACTAATGCTTGGTTTATGAATAACTTTATAAGTAGCTTCGATTTGGTTTAAATCTAAAGTCGTATTATCTTTAGTGCTTAAAAAACGGATATAACGAGCATCTAGTGGTAATTTAGTAGAATCATAATCTTCAAATAATTCGGGATGTTTTGCGACTTGAACTTTAATATTTTCTAAATCGTTTGGTAAAACAATTTTTAAAATTTCTTCAATATGTTTTAATTTAAAGCCTACATATTGATCTTTATCAAGATTAATTGCATTTTTTATAAATCTTAATGTACCATTATCATTTGAATTAATTGTTTCTAAGGCTGGATCAATATTGCCAAAACTATAGTCTAGAGAACCGACTGCTTGTTCTACTACACTAAACTCACTAAATTTAACCCATGCTGGATGTTGTGCTAAATTATAAATTCTTAAATAACGTGCTTTTAAGCCATTGACATTAATGTCTAAAATGTCTTTGCCAGATGCTTTACCTTGATAATTATCATAACCAGGAACATTTTCCCAATCAATGCCATCTAAAGAATATTGAATAGCATAGCGTTGTAACTTATCACCATCACCTGCACCGACAACAATATGTAGTTTATTTAAAGTGGCTATTTTTCCTAGATCATAACCTAAAAAATCACCGACCATTACATTATCACTATGACTATTGCCAGATCCATCTGGATCATACCAAACAAAACTATTGTCATCGCCATCATATAATAAACTATCTTGACTATTATAATTACTCCATAAGTCGCTCTTAATTACGTCATATCTAATTGGTATATTCGAGTCTTTAACGCCTGTAGTAGCATAAAAATCACCTAATCGCCACCAAATCGCTTTATCTTTAATATTTCTAATTCTTAGCTTATCAGTTTCAATATTTAAACCACTAACATTAAATACTTTTTTCAAAATTTTATCTACTTTTCCAATTTGATGCCAAGTTTCATCTTTAAAATATTCCAATACCCCTTGATCTAAAATATCTCCATTATTAGTAGCACCTTGACTAAAATAAATATCTTTGACATAAGTTGGTTGTTTAAATTGTAACTGAATATAGGAATTGGCTTGTAATTGATCTCTATATGGACCATTTCTGTTACTTAACCATACTTCAGTTTGTGGATTATTATCTTTTAAACTGTTAAAATCTGTTTTTCCACCCATCAATTCACGATTAGTACTATATTCCCCTTCAATAATTTGATCTTCGATAGTTATTTGGTGATTAACTCTAATTTCATGAACGTTTAAATAGGCGTCTAATGTGTTTGCTCTAGTGGTAATTAATCGTAATCCCATTGCTTTAAAATTAGGATTTAAGTTTTCTTGATTAATAACAATTCGCTGTTGTTTATCTCTAATACCAACAAATTCATTATGCATATTAATTAAGTTTAAATCATGCCAATCAGTTCCATTAATAGTATATTCTAACTTAGCTTGCTCAAAATGATTTTTACCACTTCCTAGTAAAAATTCAAAATTATGAATATCAATTGCTTTATTAAATAATACACCTACATAAGTACCGATTGGAAAATATAATTGGTTTGAATCTTGATAACTAATAAAGGTAGATTCATTATTATCAAAAACATTGTTAGTAGAGCCTATTGGATTATCGCTTCGACTAGTTATAAAACGTTTGGTAATGGCGTTAGGATCAAGGATAGTTTTAACTTTAGAACTAGTATATTCAGCTAATTTTTTAATAAAAGGAACAATGTGTTGCACTCCAACTTCAGCATATTCTAAATGATTTACGTAGTGAAAACCATAACTTTTACTATTTTTAAAATAATTTGCGGCAACATTATTTAATTCTACTGCTAGAGAATAATCATTGTTTTTTAGACTAGTTAATGCGTCTAAATAGTTAATTGCGGAGGCACTAGTATCGCTCCAACTATTTAGCCAATAAATTATTTGTTCTTTAATACGTGGATTTCCGGCATTATTTTTATAAATTTGAGCATCTTCGCTTAAATTTATAAAGATTTGTTTGACAGAATTGATTTTATTTTCATCGATAATATCATTGTTTAAATCGGAAATTATATTTGATAATAATTCTTTTATTTCAAGCGATTCTTCTAGTGCAATAACTCTGCCATCCATTGCTTGATTAATCATATGTTTGCTTAAGTTACGCAATGCAATACTGCTTTCTGTTTCAATAGCATTATTATGATCGACAAAGGCAAAACTATGATGCCATGCTTGGTCTGCTTGTTGTTTATTTTCCCAAATTTTCCAACTATAGGCAGCGTTTCCGAAAATTGCTACTTTGCTAGGTTCCGATTGTTGCATCGGATTTAAAACAATTCCATCAATATTATTTTTATCGACACCCGGTTTTAAGAAATCAGCAAATCCGCCCATAATTAAATGATTTTTAGAATTGTCACTACATGGCCAATTAATCCAGTATAAAACATTGCGTGCAGTATTTTGCTTAAAAGCATTACCGAATTCTTGATTCACAGTTCCCCATATTCTTCCACCAGTCATAATAATTTGGACATTTTCTGGAAAATTTCGATAATAATCGACTCCTCGTCCCATATATTCTTGGGTACAAAATGGGATGATTAAAGACATGTCGGGATAAGTTGGTAATATTTCTTGGCGTAGCCAATTAGTTAAATCGGTTAATACTTTAATATAATTATCTTTTCCCATAAAATGGGCATCGTCGGCTAAAACGGCAATTTGTCTAACTCCGTTTTCGATTACTTGACGGAATTTTGCTGTTAAATCTTTAAAGTCTTGTTCGTAACTATTGCCTAAGCGAATTGGATTGTGCATGTATGGGTGAAGAGCATAGACAAATTTATTTTTAGATTCATTTCCTGCTTGTGCTTGAGGTTTGATGATTCTTTCTAATTCTTCGGTAGTATATAATTGACGCCAACGAGAATTATGTTTAGGGTCATCTTTAGGGGCATAAATATAGGCGTTTAATTTATAGTAACCACTCCATTTCATTAGTTCGATGCGGTCTTGAACTGACCATGGATTACCGTAGTAACCTTCAATATAACCTCTTGTGGCAATGTCGGCATAATCATCTATTCTAAAATTTCTGATTTTTAAATCTTCTGTTTGTGCAAAAATATGATATAGCGTTGTGACACCATAAAAAGCACTGTCAGTATTTTTGGCTACAATGATGATGTTGGAATTTTGACTAATTAAAATATAGCTGTCTAAATGATTTTGGAGCCAATTTTTGTCAATATTATAAGTTGAGTAGTCAAAATCGTCATCTATAGTAACAATTTTGAATAGTGATGAAGATGTTGGATTAGATTTTAATCCTTTTAGTGCTAATGTTTCGTTAACACGATTTTTAGTATATTGATCAATACTATTTCCGTATTCAATTTTAAAATCCTGTAACAAATATTCGCCACTTTGGTAGCTTATTTGTTGTACTTGAGGATAAATAATATACTCTTTTTCACTAGCTTGTATATTTGTAATTGGAGTTAATAATGAAAAAGCCATTATTACTAGTAAAACTACAACTGTTATTTTTTTTAACATATGTCCTCCTTAAAGATATTATATGTTTATGATACCTCTTACATAATAATATTTTACACATTAACTCGGGTTATCGTCAATTAATTTATATAAAAATCACAAATTGAATATTTATGACCAAGGTGCCTAAATGTGGAAAAAATAATGTGGAAGTAAAAGTATAATTAATTGAGTCTTTTCATATATTATTTTACTGAAACATCATTTATTCTATATGTAAAGAAAGGAAAAATAATATGAAATTTAAAATGATTGGTCTAGGTAAGATGGGGAAAAACCTAGCTTTAAATATGATGGATAATAAAATAAATGTCATTGGCTATGACATAAATGAATCTGTGCGACTAATTGCTAGTAATGACGGTATTTCTGTTGTGGATAATCTAGAAGATTTGATTGATAAAGACGAAATGAATATATTGTGGGT
>JAEWIH010000037.1 GCA_023387245.1 Bacillota bacterium
AATTATAATCAATATTTTGTTAATTATTAATTTGACAATTATTTGTTTAGGTGGCAATCGTTTTGATTTTATTATCGGTTTATTTATTATGATTATTATGTATGTTATTTATAGCTTTATAAATAATCATAAAATATTTGAATTTAAAAAAGTAATAAGTTTATTTATTATTACAATGATTATGTTTGTTTTAATGTCTATATATCAAATAACTAGAGATAATTATAAACTCGTACAATCTAATCCCTTATATTACGTTGAACAGTTTATTTATAATCAAGGTGTTTCAGCAAATATTAATAAAAGAATTTTTAAATATCAAGTGGATTTAGATGATTGTCATCAATATAGTTATCAAAAAATTATAGATGTATTTAATCGCTATAGTAATCGTTTATTAGGCAAAAAAATAGTAGACAATAACAATTTAAACAAGGTAGCTAGTTGTGATTTAGCTGCTAGATTGTCTTATTTAGTATTAGGTGATCGCTATTTAAATGGAGAGGGTGTTGGTAGTAGTTATATAGCCGAAATCTATTTAGATTTTGGATATGTTGGATTATTATTTTATAATATTGGTTTAGGCTTTTTATTATATATAATAGAAAAATGGTTAGTATCTAATGTATTTTATCGACTAATAATCGCACTATATGTTTATCAAGGGATTTTAATGCTTCCAAGATCTAGTGCCTCAATATTTATCATTAATTTTTTAGATATCATAATATGGTTATTTATAATCGCTTTATTTTTATGGGATAAAATATTTAGTCAAAGGAGTAAATATGCGTAAAGTAATTACTTATGGTACATTTGATTTATTGCATCATGGTCATATTAATTTATTAAAAAGAGCTAAGGCGTTAGGAGATTATTTGATAGTCGGCATTACTGATGAAGAATTTGATCGTTGTCGTGGTAAATATAATGTTGTCATGTCTTTAAGTGAACGAATTGATCAAGTAAAACAACTCGGGATTGCTGATGAGATTATTATTGAATCTTATGAAGGCCAAAAAATTGATGATATTTTTCGCTATGAAATCGATGTTTTTTGTGTTGGTTCAGACTGGGAATCACATTTTGATTATTTAAAAGATTATTGTCAAGTCGTCTATTTAGAAAGAACTGAAGGAATTAGTAGTAGTGATATTCGAAGTCGTGATGTAATAAAGTTAGGTATAGTCGGTAGTCATAGTTTACAATTAGAAAAAGTAATTAGTGAATCTACTTATGTAAATGGTTTAGATTTAATTGGCTATTATGGTGATAGTTTTCTCAAGTTGCCTTTTAAAGAAAATGTTACTAATTGTTTAGATTATCAACAATTATTATCAAAAGTAGATGCCATTTATATTGCCAGCCATCCAATAGAACATTATGCTCATATTAAACAAGCTATACAACATAAAGTTAATATTTTAGTCGAATGGCCATTAACTTTAAGCGCTAAAGAAGTAGAAGAATTATATATGTTGGCTAAGGAGCAACAAGTTTACTTATTATCGGTCAATAAATTATTTTTTTCTCCTGCATTTAGACGAATGAAATCGATTATTAAAAGTAATATGATAGGTAAAGTTATTAGTGTCGATGCTACTAGTACTTCATTAACTAAGCTTCATTCTTATAATATTGGTAGTTTAATTGATTGGGGTGGATATGGGTTATTAGCTGTTTTCGATATATTGGGTTTTGATTATCAAGATATCAGGATCGATGTTAAGGAAATAGATGGACTTGATGTATTTATGCGTTTATGTTTTAAATATTTAGACAGCGTTGCTGACTTAAAAATCGCTAACGGCTATAAAGGTGATGGTCAATTGATGATTATGGGTGAAAAAGGTTATATTTATGTACCTGCGCCATTTTGGAAATTAGATTATTTTGAAGCAAGATTCGAAGATTTATCACAAACTAAACGTTATTTTTTCCCTTTAGATGGTGAAGGTTTAAGATTGATGTTAGTTGAATTTGTACATGGTTGTTTTAATGTTAAGCTGCGCCATCAACTATTCGATTTTGATTTATATTGTGCTAGGATTATTGAACAATATAATAGAAGGGAAAAAGTATGGAATATTTAAATTTTGGAGTCGGTCCAACTACTAGAAAACCAGAAATTAATCAAGTCGCATCTTTACCATTACCATATTTTCGGACGCAGGAATTTAGTAATATTACTTTAAATGTTATTGACAAATTAAAGTTTTTATTAGGTCTAAATCAAGGTCAAATTTGTTTATTAACTGGTTCAGGAACTTTGGCTATGGAAATTGCGGTGGCGAATTGTTTTAAGGCTAATGACAAAGTGTTAGTAGTAAATGGTGGAACTTTTGGTAGGCGCTTTTATGATATATGTTGTATTTATAATTTAGATGTAGAAGTAATTCAATTAGAGCCCTTTGAACCATTGACTGCCAAACATTTAGAAAAATATAAAGATTGTGATTTTCAAGGTTTTTTAATTAATGGACTTGAAACCTCGACTGGTATTTTATATGATTTGGAATTATGTGCCGATTTTTGTCGTCAAAAAAACTGTTTATTTATTTTAGATGCTATTAGTTGTTTTTTAGCTGATCGTATCAATTGTCAACAATTAGGTGTTGATGTTGTATTAGTTGGTAGCCAAAAAGGTTTAGCACTAAGTCCGGGTTTAAGTATTATTGGTTTAAGTACTAGGGCTTGTAATGTTGTTAACAATAATAAAGTGCGTTCTTTATATTTGGATTTAAAATTATATTTGAATGATATTAAGCGCGGTCAATGTCCTTTTACACCAGCAGTTGGTATTATTTTAGAATTACACAAGGCATTAGAATTAATTTGTGCTGATGTTGATAGTCATTTTAAAAATGTTAGGGAATTATGTTGCTATTTTAGAGAAAAAGCTCGTTTACTTAATTTAGAAATTATTGATTCTAAAACCAATTGTTTAACAGTAGTTAAATTAAAAAATGCTTATGATATATTTTTGAGATTAAAAGATGAATTTAAGATCTGGGTTACTCCAAATGGTGGTAAATTACGTGATGAAATTATTCGAGTTGGTCATATTGGTGATTTAAAAAAATCTGATTATGATTATTTACTAACTTCATTGATTAGTATTATTGATTAAATTAATGAAATATTATAGAATAATTCACATAATAATTATGTAAAGGAGGTATTATGTTTTTTAATAATAATTATCTTTCACAAAATCAAAAGTTTTATCGTTCATTAATTTTGATGGTACCTATTGCGATTGTTTTTTCGTTATTATATATTTTTTTAGTTGAAAAAGTACCATATGTTTCTTATTATTTATATTTAATTTTAGGTTATGGTATTGGTTATACAACTTCTGTATTAGCTAGAAGTTATCAGCGGCGTTTTGGCTTTATTTCAATCGCTACTGCTATATTAATGTTATTTTTAGGCGATATTTTTTGGCCTTGGTTATTTAGTGGGTTGAATATTAATTTATTTGATTATATAATGTCATTTGTTGAAAATTTTATACCATTAAGTTATGATAAATTTATCGATTTAATTTGTTATACATTGACTATAGTAATTAGTTATTTTGCGACTTTTAAAGCTAATTGATGGGAGTTTTAACTTCCTTTTTTGTTTGTTAGGAGAATATTATGTTTAAATTAGGTTTTGATAATCAAAGATATATTCAGATGCAATCTGAAAATATTTTAAAACGGATTGAAATGTTTAAAGAAAAATTATATTTAGAATTTGGTGGTAAATTATTCGATGATTTTCATGCTACTCGTGTTTTACCTGGATTTGAGCCTGATTCTAAATTAAAAATGTTATTAAGATTAAAAGACGTTTGTGAAATGATGATTGTCATTAATGCCAATCATATTGATCAAAATAAAATGCGCGGGGATTTAGGTATTACTTATGACCAAGATTTAATGCGGCTGATTGATGCTTTTAAATTAGTTGGGTTAGATGTTGGTAGTGTTGTAATTACTCATTTTTCTGGTCAAAGAAAGGCGATGATTTTGCGAAAAAAATTGGAAGAAAATGATATTAGAGTTGCTTATCATTATTATATAGATAATTATCCGACAGATATTGAAAATATTTGTAGTAGTAATGGATTTGGTAAAAACGAACATATTATTACTAAAAAACCGCTTGTCGTCGTTACTGCACCCGGACCTGGAAGTGGTAAATTGGCAGTTTGTCTTTCTCAAATGTATCATGATTATAATATTGGCATTAATGCTGGATATGCTAAGTTTGAAACTTTTCCGATTTGGAACTTAAGTTTAGATCATCCGATAAATGTCGCATATGAAGCGGCTACTTTAGATTTAGATGATCAAAACATGATAGATTATTTTCATAAAAAAGCTTATGGTATTGAAACAATTAATTATAATCGTGATTTAGAATCTTTCCCAATTTTAAATGTACTATTAGAAAAAATAATGGGCTATAGTGTTTATCAATCACCGACTGATATGGGTGTTAATATGGTTGGTTATTGTATTATAGATGATGATATTTGCCGACAAGCTGCTTGTCAAGAAATTATCCGTCGTTATTATGATTGTTTACTAGGATTAAGACTTGATTATGTTAATCAAAAACAGGTAGATAAAATTCTAAAAATAATTAATAAATTGAATATTGATGTTAATTCACGTAAATCGGTTGGAGCTTGTTTAAAAAAAGCTGAATTGTCTAAAACTGTTGCTTGTGCGATAGAATTAGAAGATGGTACTATTGTTACTGGTAAAAATACTAGTTTACTTGGTAGTGCTTCAGCTGCTATTTTAAATGCTTTAAAAAATTTAGCAGGAATTGATGATGATATCACATTAATTTCTCCAGATTTGATTATTCCAATTCAAGATTTAAAAACTTTAAAATTAGGTGGTAATAATCCGCGTTTACATGTTGATGAAGTTTTAATTATTTTGGCGATAAGTGCTTTAAATAATCAGTTTGCGAAAAAGGCATATGCGGCATTGCCATTATTAAAAGGCGGTCAAATGCATTCTAGCGTTATTTTAAGTGGAGTCGATGTTAATACAATTAAAAAATTAGGAATTTCATTAACTATGAGTCCGATTTATAATACTAAAAAGTTGTATCATAAAAAAAGTAAATAGGAGATATTAAATGAAAGATTGTAGTATTGCGTTACAAATTTTATGTTTCAATAAAACACAGACTGATTTATTGAAATTAGTTGATGAAGTAATTAGTTTAATTGCTAATTCTGGTTTAAATTATCGGGTAGGGGCTTTTGAAACAGTTTTTGAGGGTAGTTACCATGATTGTATGAACTTATTAGATAAATGTTTAAGATTAGGTTGTAAAGATGGAGCTGATATTTTTGCTAATATAAAAATTCATTATTATGATAATAATGAAATATTAACTATTGATGACAAATTAAATAAATATTAAAATTTTATCAGCCTTAGAGATAATATTGCTTGTAATATGATTTTATGTTTGTTAGGATAAGAATGTACATCACATTAAGTAATATTCTCTTTTTTCTATCTAACCTCCCAATATGAATTAATTTGATGATGGTGTTGTAATTAAGACATAAAACTATTTGTTAGTTTTATGTCTTTTTATGTTGCTAATTTTTAAAAAAGATGTATAATATAGATAATGATAATGATTATCATTATTATTATGGGAGGTTATATGTTTGTTCAAAAATTTTATTTACACTGTATAATGATGTTGTTTGCGATTATGACATTTATTATGAGCAATTTATATTTTTTTGAAAAAACATCTTTATTATTACTAGCAATTGCTTCTGTTTTAGGTGGATATTCTAAAATTAAAGAAGCTTTAAAATCATTATTTTTATATCGCCAATTTGATGCTGAAGTATTGATGTTTGTTTCATCGATAGGAGCCTGGTTACTAAATTATGAAACTGAGGGAACATTGTTAATAATTATTTTTGGAATTAGTGGTCTAATTGAAGAATATATTAATTATAAAACTAGCAAACGATTAGAAAATGTCGTTTTTGATTTTTCTAAATCTATTAATATTATTCGTGATCATAAAGAAATGATAGTTACTTTTGAACAACTAGAAATTAATGATATTTTAGTTGTTAAAGTTGGTGAAAGAGTATTAGCTAATGGTATTGTTTTAAGCGAGCATGCTATTGTTGATAATAGTAGTATGACTGGTGAATCATTGCCTTTAAATATTTTTGAAGGTGGTTTTATTAATGCTGGATGTATTAATATGGCTGGCTTGATTTTGGTTAAAATTACTGAAGATCCTAAAAAGAGCGCTTTTTTTGAAATGACTAAAATTATTGACAAAGCTCAACAAAATCGGAATATGATTCAAAAAAAGATAGAAGGATTACAAAAATATTATGTTTATTTGGTTTTAATAGCTAGTTTATTAACATTAATAATTCCTTATTTTTTAAATTTATGGGATTTAAAAGAAAGTATTTATCGTTGTTTAATTGTTTTAGTAGTTGCTTCGCCATGTGCTTTATTAGTTTCAAGTATGCCTGTTTATTTAGTAGGATTAGGTGTTTGTGCTAAAAATAACATTTTAGTTAAATCTTGTGATGCTTTAGAAAAATTAGCGCAAGTAGATTTGCTAGCTGTAGATAAAACAAAGACTATGACAATTGGTGAATTAAGGGTAGTTGGTAGTTATTTTAATGTTGATGTCGATAAAGATTTTGTTAACAATTTAGTTTATAATGGCGAAATGATTTCTGATCATCCTTGTGCACTAGCATTACTAAATTATATTAAAAATCACAGTTTAATAAATTTAGAAAATGTTAGAGAAGTGAGTGGCTTTGGGATAAGTTTTTCTTATTTAGGAGATCAATATCAAATTGGTAATTTTAATTATATTAATAATGATTTAAGTGAAAAAATCGATGATTTATATCGAAAAGGATTTTTAGTTATTAATATTATTAAAAATAAGCAATTAATTGGCTATTATTATTTGGCAGACCAAATTCGGGATGAGGCAAAGATGGTGGTGTCTGATAGTAAAAAGTTAGGTGTTGATCTGATGATGATTAGTGGTGATAATCAGTTAGTTGTTGATCGGGTATGTAATGAATTAAAGATTGATATCGGATATGGACAATGTTTGCCACAGGATAAAGTTAAGCATATTCAAAATTTCCAAAAAGAAGGTTATAAAGTAGCGATGTTAGGTGATGGTTTAAATGATTCATTGGCTTTGATAGAAAGTGATGTGGCGATTAGTATTGATGATGGTTTAGCGATTGCTAAAGACAATGCCGATATTATTTTTTGGCAAAAAGGTATTAGTCAATGGCCGTGGTTATTAAAGAATGCTAAATATTATAAGCACTTAGTTGATATGAATTTGATATTTGCGATTAGTGTTATTTGTTGTTTAATAATTAGCAATTGGTTAGGGGTATTAAGTTTGCCTAGTGGTGTCTTTTTTCATGAGTTTTCGACGATATTAGTATTGTTAAATAGTTTGAGAGCGTTATTGTATAAATAACGCTTTTTAAATATTTAAAAGATAATATGTGTTGAATGACTATACTTATAATAGTAATATTTATCCATAAGTTATAGGCCTTTAAACTTATTATGGGGGAATTATGAAAAAGTGTTTTAAAGCTTTATTGATTTGTATTTTGGCTTTTTTTATGGTTGCATGTTCAAATACTGCTACTAAGCCTAATGAAGACAATAAAGATAATAATAATTCAGAAAAAGTGAATTATGTTACCGTAAAAGATATTCATGGGGAAGTTAAGGTTCCTACTAATCCTGAAAGAATAGTATCATTGGATAATCGTACTTTTGAAACATTATCTGATTGGAACATTAAATTGTTGGCTGTTCCTAAATTAGTTATGGCAAAAAATTCTAAATACGTACTTGATGAAAACGTTAAAGATATTGGTAATCATCGAGAACCAAATTTTGAAATTTTAGCTAGCCTTGATCCACAATTAGTTATTGTTGGGCAAAGATTTGCGAAATACTATCAACAAATTAAAGAATTAGTACCGAATGCGGCTGTTGTTGATTTTAGTTTTGATGTTTCTAATAAAGCTAAAAATCCTGGTCAAAATTTAGTTAATGGCTTTATTGAAATTACTAATACTCTAGCAACTATTTTTGGTAAAGATGCTGAAGCTAAGTCTTTAATTGAGCGTTTTAACAATTCAATAAATGCTGTTAAGAGTGCTTATAATAAAGATGATAAAGTAATGAGTGTTGTTGTTAGTGGTGGTAAAATTGGTTATGCTGCTCCAATGTATGGTCGTGTTTGGGGCCCATTATATGAAATCTTTAATTTTACTCCATCATTAGAAGTTAAAGACTCAACTTCTGATCATAAGGGTGATGATATATCTGTTGAAGCAATCGCTAATTCTAATCCAGACTGGTTATTTGTTTTAGACCGCGATGCTAATACTAATAATAATGGTTCTAAAGATAGCTTGCCTGCTAAAGATGTTATTGCTGGAAGCGAAGCATTAAAAAATGTTAATGCGATTAAAAATAATCATATAGTTATTGCTCCTGATGATACATACGTTAATGAATCTATACAAACTTTTATTAAGATATTTGAAACTTTAGCTGATGTTTTGAAAAAATAGCGGGTATTTGATATATGGCTAAAGGTGTAATTGAGACTCAGAAAACTGAGTCTCAATTTCGTAGTAATTTATTATTAGGCTTAATAATTGTTTTAGTTTTAATATTAGGTATAATTTCGTTATTTACAGGAGTTTATGATATTTTTAATAATGATGGTGTTGATATATTTTTAATTACTAGAGTTCCAAGAACTATAGCTTTAATGTTGACTGGTAGTGCTATGGCATTATCGGGGTTTGTAATGCAGTTAATGACTCAAAATAAATTTGTTGAACCGACGACTACAGGAAGTATTGAGTGGGCTGGTCTTGGTTTAGTTGTTGCTTATATTATATTTGATGCACCTAGTTTAGTTGTTAGAATGGGAATGGCAATATTATTTGCTTTTTTAGGAACATTATTATTTTTTATACTACTAAGTAAAATTAAGTTAAAATCTTCTTTAATTGTGCCAATTTTTGGTTTAATGTTGGGTGCTATTATTTCTTCTATTTCTAGTTTTGTAGGATTAACTTTTAATATGACTCAATCATTAGAAATTTGGTTTGCTGGATCTTTTGCGCCGATTCAGAGAGGAAGATATGAGTATTTATTTATAATTTTAATAATTACTGCTATCATTTATTTTATGGCTTCTCGCTTAACCGTAATTGGTCTTGGTAAAGATATGGCTACAAATTTAGGGATTAATTATTCTAAAACTATTTTAATAGGTACAATGATGGTAGCTTTATGTGTTGGTGTTGTTTCTAGTGTTGTTGGTAACTTGCCATTTATTGGTTTAATTGTTCCTAATATCGTTTCTTTATATCGAGGAGATAATTTAAGGTCTAATTTGGTATGGGTATGTTTATTAGGTATGATCGTCATTACTACTTGTGATATTGTTGCGCGTGTATTAATTATGCCTTTTGAAATTCCAGTATCACTAATACTTGGAATTATTGGTAGTATTGTATTTATATATTTATTATTAAAAGTCAAGAGGAGAGATAGTGTTGAATAATTCGATAAGAAAAGTTTTTCCGTTTAAAAATGGTAGACTAAAAACTAAATATTTTATACAATTATCACTTTTAATTATTATGTGTATAATTTGTATATTATCTTTATTGTTATATAATAATCCAGTTGCTATTACTTCTCCTTCTTTTTGGCCAATTGTTAGTCGAAGAATATCATTAGTGATTGCGATTGTGATTGTAGCTATTTGTCATAGTTTAGCAACAATAGCTTTTCAAACAGTTACTAATAATCACTTGATTACTCCTTCTTTACTAGGTTTTGATGCAGTATATTCATTAATTCATACTTCAACTTTATTTTTTCTAGGTGTCCATAGTTTTTTGGCTTTTAATGGAATTGGGGCTTTTTTAGTTCAAGTATGTTTAATGATTGCTTTATGTTTATTTTTATATGGTTGGATATTATGGGGTAAAAAAGGTAATATTCAACTTATGTTATTGGTGGGTGTTGTTTTAGGTACCGGCTTAAGAAGTGCTTCAGGTTTTATGCGTAGGTTGTTGACTCCGTCTGAGTTTGATATTTTGCATGCTAAGCTATATGGATCTATGAATAATGCTGATTCTAGATATTTTGTAGTCGCAATTCCGATAGTTATAATAATTATGCTTTGTTTTTGGTTGTTGTCTAAAAAGCTAAATGTTATTTCTCTTGGTAAAGATGTTAGTATTAATTTAGGTATCGATTTTAAGTTTTTTAGTATAATAATTTTAATTTTAGTATCGGTTTTAATGGCTATATCAACTGCTTTAGTAGGTTCTTTAACTTTTTATGGTTTTTTGGTTGCTAGTTTAACTTATCAATTTTCTAGAACATATGATCATAGATATTTGTTTGTAATGAGTGTATTTGTTGCTATTTTAGTTATGGCACTAGCATATTTTTTAATGTTCCATGTTTTTTATGCTATGGGTGTAGTGTCTATTATTATTGAATTTTTAGGTGGATCGATATTTATTATTATGGTATTAAAGCGAGGTAGTTTATGATTAAGACTCAGAAATTGATTAAAATTTATAATAAAAATGTATCTATTGGTCCTATTGATTTAGAAATTCCAAAAGCTGGTATTACTTCAATTGTTGGTCCTAATGGTGCTGGTAAATCTACTTTTCTTTTAATGGCTGGTAGATTATTGGGGCATGATGAGGGGAAAGTATATATTGGTGATTTAGATATTGGTAATTCTAAGTCGGCAGATATTGCTAAAATAGCTGCTATCTTGAAACAGGAAAATCATTTTGTTACACGTTTAACGGTTAGACAATTAGTTTCATTTGGTAGATTTCCTCATAGTAAAGGGCGATTGAATATTAATGATGAAAAAGTAATTTCTAAATATATTGATTTTTTGGAATTAGAAGATTTAGAAAATAGATATTTAGATGAATTATCTGGCGGTCAAAGACAGAGGGCTTATGTGGCGATGGTGTTATGTCAAGAAACTGAATATATTTTATTAGATGAGCCATTAAATAATTTGGATGTTGCTAGATCGGTGGTTATGTTGAAACACTTGAAAGAGGCTGGGACTAAGTTTAATAAAACGATTGTAATGGTTTTGCATGATATTAATTTTGCGGCTCAATATTCTGATTATATTTGTGCCTTTAAAGATGGCAAAGTTGTAAAATTTGGTACTCCAGATACGATAATGGATAGTAAAATTTTGACTGATATTTTTGATGTAAATATTCAAGTTATTGATGGTCCTAATGGGAAAGTTGCGGTTTATTAGTCATAAAAATATAAAAAACGAAAATATATAATTGTTTTTTTAATTAGTTTGTGATAAGATATTTAAGCGATAACTTATTTTGATTGTTAAGCAATCAGAGAGGAGATTAATATGAAAAAAGGTATACATCCTGAATATTACATGGCTAAGGTTGTGTGTGGCTCTTGTGGTACTGAATTTGAAGTTGGTTCAACTGTTAAAGAAATTAAGGTTGATACTTGTTCAAATTGTCATCCGTTCTATACAGGTAAACAACGTTTTGCAAGTGCACAAGGACGTATTGATAAGTTCAATAAGAAATACGGTCTTAAATAAAACTTGTCAAAAGCACCAATTAATATTGGTGTTTTTTACTTATGAAAGGAGTTTTAAATTTTATGTATCATCAATATCGAGCCGGTTATATAGAAGTAATTACTGGTTGTATGTTTGCTGGTAAAACAGAAGAATTGATTAGACGAATTAAAGTTTTGGAATTTGCGAAGAAAAAAATAGTAGTTTTTAAACCAACAATTGATAATCGTTATAGTGATGAATATGTAGTTTCTCATGCTGGTAGTCAAACAAAGTGTATTAATGCAATAAATAGTCAAGAAATTGCAAAATATTTAAAACAATATAAAGATTATGAAGTTGTTGCGATTGATGAAGTTCAATTTTTTGATGATGATATTTATATTATTTTAAATGACCTAGCTAATTTAGGTAAAAGAGTTATGGTAGCTGGCTTGGATATGGATTTTAGAGGAGAGCCTTTTGGGATTATGCCTAAATTGTTGACTAGTGCCGAATTTGTTACTAAATTGACGGCAGTATGTGTTTGTTGTGGAGCACCGGCTACGCGTAGTCAAAGATTAATTAATGGTAAACCGGCTAAATATCATGATCCGGTTATTCAAGTAGGTGCTTCTGAAAGTTATGAAGCTAGATGTCGTCATTGTCATCAAGTTGGTCAAAGACCAAAAATAGTTGATTAGTGGTGAGGTATATATGGATGTAATGTTAGAAAAATTAGCTAAATTAAATGAAAGAGCTAATCAAATTAATGAATTAATGATGGATATAAATATTGTTTCTGATCAAAAACAGTTTGCTAGTTTAGGTAAAGAGCAAGCATCGTTGTCTAAAATTCTTACACCTTATCATCGTCTTTTAAATGTTTTAAAAAACATAGAAGATCTTCTGGAAATAATTGATAGTGGTGATAGTGAATTAATAGATATTGCTAAGGAAGAATTAGCAACATTTAATGTAGAAAAAGAGCAGTTAATTGCTAAGTTACAATTATTATTAGTTCCTAAAGATGCTGATGATGATAAAAATGCGATTGTTGAAATTCGTGGTGCTGCTGGTGGTGATGAGGGAAATATTTTTGCTGGAGACTTATTTAGAATGTATACTAAATATTGTGAAAATATGGGCTTTAAAACTCAAGTTTTAGAAGCAAGTGAATCTGAGGCTGGTGGCTATACTCAAATAATTTTTGAAGTTAGTGGTAAAGATGAGCCTTATGGTCATTTAAAATTTGAATCAGGTTCTCATCGAGTTCAAAGAGTTCCTAAAACAGAAACTCAGGGACGTGTTCATACTTCGACTGCTACTGTACTAGTTTTACCAGAAGTAGAAGAGACTGATTTTGAACTTAATCATGATGATTTAGTTTTTGACATTCATCATGCTACTGGTGCTGGTGGTCAACATGTTAATAAAACATCGTCTGCAGTTCGTATTACTCATACTCCGACAGGAATTAGTGTTAATTGTCAAGAAGGGCGTTCACAACATGAAAATCGGGCAACAGCTTTACAGTTAATTAGGGCTAGAGTTTATGAGCATATGGAACAAGAAAGATTGGCTAAAGAGGGTGCTATTAGAAAGTCGAAAATAGGTTCTGGAGATCGGAGTGAGAAAATTCGTACTTATAATTATCCTCAAAATCGAGTTTCTGATCATCGTATTGGTTTAACGCTAAATCAATTGGATCGAATAATGGAAGGAAAATTAGCTGATGTGATTGATGCTTTAATTGAATTTGATAAAAAAGAAAGGTTAGCTAATAGTGAACAATAGTTATCAACAGGTGATTAATAATGCCACTAAATTGTTAATTGATAATAATATTTATGACGGTTTTGCTTTTAGATATATGTTAGAATTGTGTCAATTACATGATATTAATTTATATCTAAATAAAGATAATCCGATACCTATCGATATTTATAACATTTATCAAAATGGTATAGAGCGTTTATTAAAAAACGAACCTTTGGCTTATGTTTTAGGATTTGAATGGTTTTATGGTCGCCGTTTTAAAGTAAATAGTGATGTATTAATACCAAGACAAGAAACCGAAGAATTATTGGGTAAAGTTTTAAGTTTGGCTGATGAATATTTGATTGATGGTGGGATTGTTGCTGATGTGGCTACTGGATCTGGTAATTTAGCAGTTTCTTTAGCACTAGAATTAAATAATTGTCAAGTTTATGGTTTAGATATTAGTGAATTAGCTTTAAGTGTTGCTAGGGAAAATGCTATTAATTTAGGGGCTAATGTTAACTTTTTGTGTGGAGATATGGCTAAACCGCTTATTGATAATAATATTAAAGTAGATATATTAGTAGCTAATCCGCCATACATTAGCAATGCTGAAAAAATTTCGGAATCAGTTTATAATTATGAGCCTCATTTAGCATTATTTGGTGGTGATGATGGTTTAAATTTATATAGAAAATTATTTGAACAATTACCTTTTGTTTTAAATTCTAAGGCTATAGTTGGTTTAGAGATTGGTTATTGGCAAAAAGAGGCTATTATTAATGAAATAAATTTGCGTTTTAAAGATTGCCGTTGTTGGTGTGAAAAAGATATTAATGGCTTAGATCGAATGATGTTTATTTGTTTTTGATAATAAATCGTGTTAAAATTGTGCTACTAGGAGAAGTATATGACAATAAATCAAGAGGATTATTTAAAAGCTATTTTTGAATTGTTGGAAAAAAACGAGAAAGTTACTAATAAAAAGATTTCATTGCGTTTAAATATTAATAAAGCTTCTGTAACTGAAATGCTAAAAAGGTTGATCAATCAAGGTTATGTTTTATATGATGATAATCTCGGTTTTAGCTTAACTGATGTGGGTGAGGTGATAGCTAAAAAATTAATTAGTAAACATCGTTTATGGGAAGTGTTTTTAATTAATATGTTAAATTATCATAATCAAAATGTTCATCATGAAGCTGAAGAATTAGAACATGCGACTTCTGATGAGTTGATGGAGATGTTGAATAAATTTTTAAATTGCCCTAAAAAATGTCCGCACGGGCAAACGATTTATATGAATTTATAATTCATTTGAATCGATTTTTTAATAGGAGGTATTATGATTATTACTAGTGAACAGGTGTCTTTTGGGCATCCTGATAAAATTTGTGATCAAATTGCTGATGCCATTTTAGTTGATTGTTTAAAAAATGATAGTGCGTCTAGAGTGGCTGTTGAGTGTTTAATTAAGGAAAATAATGTTGTTTTGGGTGGAGAAATTACTTCTAATCATAAGCCTGATTATTTTGATATAGTTTCCAATGTTTTAAAATCTGTCGGTATGAATGAATTTAGATTGACAAATTTAATTGGCCTCCAAAGTCGAGATATTGGTCAAGGTGTTGATGATGGTGGTGCTGGTGATCAGGGTATTATGTTTGGATATGCTTGTAATGAAACTAAGGAATTATTGCCGTTGCCTTATGTTTTAGCGACTAAAGCTTTAATTTATTTAATGGATTTAAAGCATCCTAAATTATTATTTGATGCTAAATCACAAGTTAGTTATGATTATGATTTAGGGCGTATTAATACTTTTTTAATTAGTTGTCAACATCAAGAAGATATTGAATTGGATGATGTTAAAGCTATTATTTTGCCGATTATGATTAAAGTAGCTAAAGAGTATAATTTAAATACCGATTTTAAAGTATTAATTAATCCTACTGGGCGTTTTGTTAGTGGTGGTAGTTTTGCTGATTGTGGAGTTACTGGACGGAAAATCATTGCTGATACATATGGTGGTTTTGGTGGCCATGGTGGTGGCGCTTTTAGTGGGAAAGATCCTAGTAAGGTGGATAGAAGTGGCGCATATATGGCTCGTAAAATAGCTAGAGATTTAGTTAAGCAAGGATATTGTGATAAGTGTTTAATTCAAATTGCTTATGCTATTGGTATAAAAGATCCGGTAAGTGTTTGTTTAGATTGTTATAATACAAATAGCGAGTCTATTGATACATTAATTGCTATGATTAAGGAAAAATATGATTTAAGTCCAAGATCGATTATTAATGAATTGGATTTATTAAATGTAGATTATAGAACTGCTTCTACTTATGGTCATTTTATGCATCGTAATTTACCATGGGAACAATAAACTAATGAGAATTTATTGACAATTTTAGTTTTTTTTGTATAATTTTATTATAAATCTTTTATGCAAGACATGGTTATGTATAAATTTATTTCAGAGACAAAGTGGTTGGTGTAAACTTTGATAAATATACATAATTACTACTTGTTAGAGCAATTTAATTTTTGCCGTGGACTAGCGTTAATAGTAAGAGATCAGTAATGATGAATAAAGGTGGTACCACGCAATATGACGTCCTTTTTTGGGGGTCATTTTTTATTTTTGGAGGGAATGTTTATGATTAATATTAAAGAAAATGAACAGCTTAGTATTTTAAATCATTCGACAGCTCATTTATTGGCACAAGCAATTAAATCTTTATATCCACATGCTAAGTTTTGGGTTGGGCCAGTGATAGAGGAAGGCTTTTATTATGATATTGATTTAGGTGATGATGTTATTTCAGAATCGCAATTTAATAAAATCGAGAAAGTAATGAAAAAGTATGCTAGTCAAGCTAATGATATTGTTAGATGTGAATTAAGTAAAGAAGAAGCATTAATTAAGTTTGGTAATGATCCTTATAAAGTTGATTTAATTTCTCGTATGGATGAAGATAATCAAGTTATTAGTTGTTATAGTCAAGGGGATTTTGTTGATTTATGCAAAGGACCGCATGTTGCTAATACAAAAGAATTGAAATATTTTAAATTATTAAAAGTATCAGGTGCTTATTGGAAAGGCGATGCTAATAATAAAATGTTACAAAGAATTTATGGTGTTGCTTTTAATACTAAAGAAGAATTAGATACTCATTTATATCAATTAGAAGAAGCAAAAAAACGTGATCATAAAAAATTAGGCCGAGAACTAGAGCTATTTATGTTTAGTGAATATGGTCCTGGCTTTCCTTTTTGGTTAGATAATGGGATGAAATTGCGTCATAAATTAGAACAATTTTGGATAGAAGAACACCGTAAAGAAGGTTATGAAATTATTTCAACTCCAATGATGTTGAATAAAGATTTATGGGAAGTTTCGGGCCACTGGTTTAATTATAAAGAAAATATGTATTTATCTAATATTGATGAAAATGAGTTTGCGATTAAGCCAATGAATTGTCCTGGTGGGATTTTAGTATACAAAAATAGTTTACATTCATATCGGCAATTACCTTTAAGAATTGGCGAATTAGGATTAGTTCATCGCCATGAAGCTAGCGGAGCTTTGAATGGATTGTTTAGAGTTAGATGTTTTACTCAAGATGATGCTCATATTTTTATGACTTTAGATCAAATAGAGTCTGAAGTTGTACGGTTAATAGCTTTTATTGATCGAGTATATCGCTTATTTAATTTGACATATACTATCGAATTATCTACTCGTCCCGAGTCTAAATATATTGGTTCTATAGAAGTTTGGGATAAGAGCGAAAAAGCTTTGGCTGATGCTTGTAAAGCGGCTGGTAAAGATTTTAAAGTTAATCCTGGCGATGGAGCTTTTTATGGTCCTAAATTAGATTTTCATATTCGTGATAGTTTAAATCGACAATGGCAATGTGGAACGATTCAATTAGATTTAAATTTACCACAACGTTTTGATCTACATTATATAGATGCTAATAATGAAAAACAACGTCCTGTTATGTTACATCGTGTAATTTTTGGATCAGTTGAAAGATTTATTGGTAATTTGATTGAACACTTTGGTGGTGCTTTTCCATTGTGGTTACATTTTAATCAAGTAACAGTTTGTCCAGTTTCAAGTGAGGTGCATGGTGATTATGCAAAAGTTGTATATCAGCGTTTAGTTGATAATAATATTTTAGTTACATATGATGATCGAAATGAGAAACTTGGTTATAAGTTACGTGAATCTCAAATGAAAAAGACTCCTTATACTTTAGTTGTGGGTGATAATGAGATGGCTAATAATTCGGTTACAGTGCGTAAATATGGTCAAACTGAAACAGTTACAATGTCATTAGATGAATTTATTGATTTTGTTAATAAAAAAATTGAAAATAAGGAAATTGATTATTAAAAGTCCAGTTAACTGGACTTTTAATTAAAAAGTGGGATTATGAATAATATTGATAGATTAAAAATAATGATTAATAGTAGTCAAAAGATTGTATTTTTTACAGGTGCAGGTATTTCAACTCCTAGCGGTATTCCGGATTTTAGATCAAATACTGGCTTGTTTAAACAAAATTTAAGAGCTGAAGAAATTGTTGAACATAATTTCTTTTTTCAAAATACTAAAGATTTTTATGAATATTATTTTAATCATTTAGTATACGTAAATGCTATACCAAATATTGCTCATAAATATATTGCTAGTTTAGAAAAAACTAAAAATATTACTGTTGTTACTCAAAATATTGATAATTTACATCAAAAGGCTAATAGTAGTAATGTTTTAGAATTACATGGTAGTATTTATCGCAACTATTGTTTAAATTGTCATCAATTTTATGATATTAATGAAATTAGCTCAAAAAATTATCATTGCCATAAATGTAATGGTTTAATTAAACCGGATGTAGTATTGTATGGGGAAGGCTTAAATTATGATATTATTAGTCAAAGTGTTAATGCTATTATTAATGCCGATTGTTTAATTATTGTTGGTACTTCTTTATCAGTTTATCCAGCTGCCGGATTTATTGATTATTATAGTGGTAATAAATTAGTTGTAATTAATCGCGATCATACTCATGCTGATGCTATAGCAAATTTAGTTATTAATGATGATTTAGAATTAGTTTTTAAGGAATTAAGTTATGCTTAAATTATATATAACTTTTTTTAAAATAGGTTTATTTAGTTTTGGTGGTGGATATGCGATGATTGGACTACTAAATAAAGAATTATGTAATAAAAATAATTATTGTAGTGAAAAAGAATTACTAGATTATTATGCGATTGCTCAAGTTACGCCGGGAATTATTGCGATTAATACATCTACCTTTGTTGGTTATAAACAAAAAGGAATAATAGGGGCGATTGTTGCTACATTAGGGATGATTTCTCCTAGTATTATCATTATTAGTGCTTTGTCTAATTTTTTATTACATTATTTAGATCAACCGAGTTTTAATCATATTTTAAATGGTATAAAATTGGTAATTATTGTTTTAATGGCAGAAGCGATTATTAACTTATTTATTAAGGCTATTTGTAATTGGTACCAATTGTTAATATATGTTTCTATATTATGTATTACTTTATTTACAAATATTTCGAGTGTTTGGTTAATAATTGGTTTATTAATAATAGGAGTTTTGAGTTATCGTGGCTAATTTATTAATATTAAGTTTAGAATTTATGAAAACAGGATTATTTGCTGTTGGAGGAGGATTAGCAACAATTCCTTTTTTAAAGGAAATAGGTATTAATTATAATTTATTTAATTTAGATTTTATTATTAAAATGATTGCTATATCTGAATCAACGCCAGGACCAATTGGTATTAATATGGCTAGTTATATTGGTGCTCATTATTTTGATATTTTTGGGGCAATCATTTTATCAATTTCTTTAATTTTACCTAGTATAGTTATTATAATCATTATTGCTATGTTTTTAGAAAAATTTAAATCTTTAAAAATAATTGAACATTTATTTAAATTATTACGGCCGGCAGTAGTGGCTTTGATTACTAGTATTTTAGTGCCGATAGCTATAATGAGTTTTTGGCTAAATCAACAATTTGTATGGATAAATATGCTTATTGTAGTAATTTTATTTATGATTTATCATTATTTTAAATTACATCCGATTTTAATGATTATTATTGGTATGTTTATTGGTTATATTTTGAAAATATAAAAATATTCTCAATTTAATTTGAGAATATTTTTTTGATGAAATCATTAACTTCATTTAAAGCTACTATATGTTTTTTATCAGAATTAATAATATTAATTTCGACATTATTATCAACTAATGCTTTTCCAATAGTGATTCTAACATAGGCACCAATTAATTCCATATCATTAAATTTTACACCAGCTCTTTCATTACGATCGTCTAGTAAAGTATCATAATCATTTTTAAATTGATTATATAAATCGTTAGCTACTTTCATAATTGTTTCGTCTTTAATATTAATTGGAACAATCGCAATTTGAATAGGCGCAATATTTTTAGGCCATAATATTTTATTACCATCATTGTGTTGTTCGACAATAGCCGCCAAACAGCGACCAATCCCAATTCCATAAGAGCCCATAATTACTGGCATTAATTTATTGTCAGAGTTGGTATAGTATAGATTCATTGCGCAAGAATATTTGTCACCTAATTTAAAAGTATTACCAATTTCAATTCCTTTTTTAAAAATAACTGGTCCTGCCATATTTTCGCACATATCGCCTTCTTTAATATTTCTAATATCGGCTACTTGATAATTAAATTCTTCAATATTAGTATTAATTCTATGGATATCTTTTTGATTAGCTCCGACAATAAAATTGTGCATGACAGTGATTTGTTGATCAATAATGATTGGAATTTCTAAACCGATAGGTCCAGCAAAACCGATAGGAGCTTTAGTTACTAATTCGACTTGTTCACTAGTTGCTAAATTAATCTCATTCGCATTTAATAATTTTTTGACTTTACTTTCATTGACTTCATGATCACCACGAACACAAATGGCATAAAGATTATCATCGATATTATATATAAGAGTTTTAACAAATTTTTTAATATCTTGATTTAAAAAAGTAGTTACTTCTTCGATCGTTTTTTTATTAGGTGTTTCAATTAGTGAGGCAGTTTGGTGTGGTTCTAATTCCGTTTGTTCAATGATACAACCAGCGATTTCTAAATTTGAAGCATAACCACTATTTTCTTGAATGACTAATATATCTTCGCCGATATTAGAAATTGCTTGAAATTCTTCGCTTAATAATCCACCCATTGCGCCAGTATCTG